>JBFHRT010000161.1:0-5559 GCA_041591575.1 Spongiibacteraceae bacterium | reverse complement strand
ATCGCCGTGCACGCGGAACGACAGCACGCCGCCGAAGGCTTTCTGCTGGTGTGCCGCCAGCGCGTGATTGGGGTGGTCCTTGAGGCCGGCGTAGAACACTTTTTCCACGCTGGGCTGTTGTTGCAGCCACTGAGCCAGGGCCAGAGCGTTGGCGCTGTGGGCCTCCATGCGCAGACGCAGGGTTTCCAGGCCCTTGAGGAACACCCAGGCATTGAAGGGACTCATGCTGGGGCCGGCAGAGCGGATAAAGCCCAGCACTTCTTCCATGTGCTCGCGGCGCCCGACCACGGCACCACCGACGCAGCGGCCCTGACCGTCCAGGTATTTGGTGGCTGAGTGCACAACGATATCGGCACCCCACTCCAGCGGGCGCTGCAGCGCCGGCGTGCAAAAGCAGTTATCTACCATAAACAGGCAGTCGTTGGCCTTGGCCAGCGCCGACAGCGCGCTCAGGTCCGCCACTTCGCACAGCGGGTTGGAGGGCGTTTCCACAATCAGCATGCGCGTATTGTCACGCAGCGCCGCCTGCCACTCGTCCATCGCCAACGGCGACACAAAGGTGGTTTCAACGCCAAACTTGGCGAAATACTTAGTCAGCAATACGGTGGTGGTACCAAATACGCTGCGCGAACACACCAGATGATCGCCGGCCTTGAGCAGGGCCATGCAGGCACTCATGATCGCGGCCATGCCCGAGGCGGTAGCCACCCCCATCTCGGCGCCTTCCAGCGCGGCGATGCGCTCCTCGAAGGTGCGCACGGTGGGATTGGTATAGCGCGAATACACATTGCCCGGCTGTTCGCCGGCAAAGCGCGCGGCGGCTTCGGCGGCATCGGCAAATACATAGCTGGAGGTAGCGAAGATCGGCTCGGCGTGCTCGCCCTCCTCCGTGCGCCGGTGGCCCACGCGAATGGCCAGGGTGTCGATGGCAGCGTCTTGCAGCGCCGCTTGACGTTCGCGGTTCTTGTTGTCGTTATCCATGGCAGTCTTTCGCTGTGTGAGTCGGCAGTAAATGCGCGGCTGTAGCTCGTGCGGCCCGAACCGAGCCGCTATGACATATCGTTGTGCAGACCGATCAGTGCGCCCTCGCCCCTGAACTTGGCTTCGCGCTTGGATTTGCTGCTGTCGCTGCGCTCGGCCTGCAGGCGGTCCAGATAGGGCTGGTCAACGTCGCCGGTGATGTAATCACCGGTGAACACCGAGCAGTCGAAGGCCTGTACGTTGGGGCTACCCTCGGCGGAACAGGCCACTAGGTCGTCCAAATCCTGGTACAGCAGCCAGTCGGCGCCGATCAGCTCCTGCACTTCTTCTTCGCTGCGGCCGTGTGCGATCAGCTCAGACGCAGTGGGCATGTCGATGCCGTAAACATTGGGGTAGCGCACCGGCGGCGCTGCGGAGGCAAAGTAGACTTTGTTGGCGCCGGCGTCGCGGGCCATCTCGATAATCTGCTGGCAGGTGGTGCCGCGCACGATGGAGTCGTCCACCAGCATCACGTTCTTGCCCTTGAATTCCAGGCCAATGGCATTGAGCTTCTGGCGCACCGACTTCTTGCGAATCGCCTGTCCCGGCATGATAAAGGTGCGGCCGATATAGCGGTTTTTAACCAGCCCCTCGCGGAACTTCACGCCCAGCTTGCTGGCCATGGACTGCGCCGCAATGCGGCTGGAATCCGGGATCGGCACAATAACGTCGATGTCGTGGTCCGGGCGCAGGCGTTGTACCTTTTCGGCCAGGCGCTCGCCCTGGCGCAGCCGCGCCTTATACACCGACACGCCGTCCATAAAGGAATCGGGACGGGCAAAATAGACGTGCTCGAAAATACAGGGAGACAGCCTGGGGTTGTCGGCGCACTGGCGGATATGCAGGTCACCCTCCACATCGATATACACCGCCTCGCCGGGTGCAATATCGCGCACCAGCTTGAAGCCGAGACTGTCCAGCGCCACACTCTCGGAGGCGATCATGTACTCGCTGCCACGCTCGGTTTCACGCACGCCAAACACCGCCGGGCGAATGCCGTGGGGGTCGCGGAACCCAACCACGCCGTAACCGGCGATCATGGCCACCGCGGCGTAGCCGCCACGACAGCGCTGGTGAACGCCCTCTACCGCAGCGAACACATCATCGGCACTGGGCACCAGTTTACCCAGCCGCTGCAGCTCATGGGCAAAGACATTGAGCAGCACTTCGGAATCAGAATCGGTATTGAGATGGCGCAGGTCAGACTGGAACAGCTCCCGCGTCAGCTCCTCGGCGTTAGTCAGGTTGCCGTTGTGCGCCAGGCTGATGCCGTACGGCGAGTTGACGTAAAAGGGCTGGGCCAACGCCGGGCTGGAGCTGCCGGCCGTGGGGTAACGCACATGGCCAATGCCGAGATGGCCCTTCAGGTCCTGCATGTGGCTGGTACGAAACACATCGCGTACCAGGCCATTGGCCTTGCGCTGGTTCAGCCGGCCACCGTCGCAGGTGACAATGCCGGCCGCGTCCTGGCCGCGGTGCTGCAGCACCGTCAGCGCATCATAGAGATCCTGATTAACCGGGGTTTTGGCGACAATGCCTGCTATGCCACACATTAACGAATACCTCTCTGGCGGATCTCGGATTTAATCACAGCTTGTCCTGCACGATTTGGCGATGCTCGGCGACCAGCTCAGAGAGCCACCCGGACACTTCCCCGAATGTCTGCTCCGACCAGTCCCTCATCATCAGAAGATGCGGTATCAGCTGCGAGTCCTTCCACCACTGATCCTGATCGATATCTGTCAGCATGGAGGGCAACAGAATCAGAATAACCAGTATCACGATAACGCCACGCGCGGCGCCGAATATCATGCCCAGCAGGCGATCTGTGCCGCTGAGGCCAGTGCGCTTGATCACCTCACTGAGCAGGTAGGTGATCAGGGTGCCAACCACCAGGGTTCCGGCAAAGAGTACGACATAGGCGAGAATGTCGCGCAGGTACGCCTTTTCAATCAGGCTTTCCAGTAGCGCGTACATCTTGTCATGAAAGGTCAGCGCAACGACAAAGGCAACCGCCCAGGAGGTAAGCGACAGGGCTTCTTTGACGAAGCCACGAATCAGGCTGATGAGCGCCGAGCTGGCAAGAATGCCCAGAATGGCCCAGTCCGCCCAATTGAAGCTAGCTAACACGTCCGCTTCCTTCTATACCTGAATCCGGCTATACCTGACTCTGGTCACGGCGGCATCAGCTTGACTGTACCCGCCATTTCCGAGCCTGCGCGCCCAAAAAAGCAATTTTACCAAGCCCGGGAGCAAGGCCCAAGCACCAATTTCACACGGCGCTCACCGCCGTAGAGCGCTCAGCGCTCAAAGCGTACCAGCAGCGTCTTGAGGTCGAAGTGCTTTTCAATGGCGCGCTTGTCCTGCAGGGCGTCAGCCTGGCTCACCTTGGGCCCCACAAGCACCCGGTAAATGTCGCCCTTGGCCCGGCTCACCCGTTTCACATAGGCCTTGTAGCCCTGGGCCTGCAACTTGTCTTTGAGCTTGTCGGCATTGGCCTTCTGGCCAAAGCTAGCCACCTGTACTTCCCAGGCCACCGGCAGGTTGCTGTCCGCGGTCAGTGCCGGCTTGGCTGGCGCCTGCGACTCCCTGGCAACCGGCGCGGGCTTGGGCTCGGGTTTGGACGCGGGCTCAGGCTTGGTCTTGTCGGCAATCTGGACCGGAGGCGTTGCGGCATCCGCCACCTCAGGCTCCGGCTCGTTCCCGCCATCATCAGCTGGCAACAGCGGCGTTTCAACCGGGGCGATGCCCTCAGGCATCTGTGGCGCCACCTCGGGTACCGGCGCAATGTCCGGGGCCGGCGGAATCTGGGTGCGCCGGTCGACTTTGTAGGCGGCCGGACCGGTGAACAGCACCGACCACAGCACTACACCGCCACTCAACAGTACCAGAGCACCCACCAGGCGCTGCTTCATTCAGGCTCCTCCACACTGAGCGCGCGGCGGTTGTCGCGCGCCGCGATGGCCATGACCTCGGCCGCAGTAAAAAATGATCCGAACACAACCAGACGGTGACCGGGTTCCAGCAGCGACAGGGCGCGCCGGTAGGCCTGGCGGATATTCTTGCTGACACTGATCATGTGTATGCCGTGCTCGTGGATCAGCGGCGCCAGATCGCGTGCGGGCAAGGCCCGAGGGTTGTCTTTGAGATCGCCCAGAAACCAGGCATCGAACTGTTCACGGGTCGCCTCGACCATGCCGTCAATGTCTTTGTCTGCCATCACCGCGAGCAGCGCCACGCAGCGCTCACAAGCGGGCAGTGACTGCAGGTGCGCCGCCAGATGCTCAGCGGCGGCCGGATTGTGGGCAACATCGATGACGACGTCGACCCCCTCCACCGTCAGGTGCTGGCAGCGCCCCGGCAGCGCCGCCGCCGCCAGGCCACGGCGAATGGTCGCCACGTCGACATTGGCATTAAGGCAGGCAATCACCTGCAGCGCCGTGGCCACGTTATCTGCCGCCAGCGTCGACTGCGGCAGCTCGGCATGATGCAACTCGGCACCATCAAAGCCCTTGCCCCGCCAATGCCAGCCCTGATCTGCAAGGTGCTCGATTTCAAAATCACGGCCGCGCAGATACAGTTCGCAGGCATGGACCTGAGCCTCATCCAGCACGCTCTGTGGTGGCCGCGCGTCTCCGCAGACCACGCGAATACCCTCGCGCAGTATGCCGGCCTTTTCGCGGCCGATCTGCTCGCGGTCGGCACCCAGCCAGTCGGTATGATCCAGCGCAATACTGGTGATGACAGCGATATCGGGGGCAATGACATTGACCGCGTCCAGACGCCCGCCCAGCCCCACCTCCAGCAGCAGCACGTCGGGTCTTTCGCGGCCGAACAGGTACAGCGCCGCCAGCGTGCCGAATTCAAAATAGGTCAGCGGCACATCGCCGCGGGCGCCATCGACTGCGGCAAAGGCCTCGCACAGCGATGCATCGCTGACGGGAGTGCCGTCGATACAGACGCGCTCGTTGTAGCGCAGCAGATGCGGCGAGGTATAGGCACCCACCCGGTAGTCAGCAGCGCTCAGCACCGCCGACAGCAGCGCCACGCAGGAGCCCTTGCCGTTGGTGCCGGCAATGGTGATCACCGGGATGTCACTGAAATCGAGCTGCAGCCGCTGGTACACCTGCGCGACGCGGTCCAGCCCCAGGGCAATTTCTCGGGGATGCTGGCCCTCTATCCAGCGCAACCAGTCCGGCAGCTGCTCGAAGCGCATAGTTGCTGTCAGTGGGTGTAGTGAGTGAGGCTGCCGAGCAGTCGCGCCAGCGTATCGCGCATATCCTTGCGATCGACAATCAGGTCGATAGCGCCGTGCTCCAGCAGAAACTCACTACGCTGGAAGCCCGGCGGCAATTTCTGACGAATGGTCTGCTCGATAATGTTGGGGCCAGCGAATCCAGCGCGGGCGCCCGGCTCGGCGACATTGATATCACCCAGCAGCGCCAGGCTGGCGGAGACCCCACCGTAGATCGGGTCGGTCAGCACAGAAATATAGGGCACGCCGTTCTGCTTGAGTTTTTCCAGAATCGCGCTGGTCTT
>JBFHRT010000160.1:0-5598 GCA_041591575.1 Spongiibacteraceae bacterium | reverse complement strand
GTTGTCGCCATGTTTTGGGAGAGGTGGATAATAAAGGATTCTCTGATAGGATGCCCGCCTGCCTGAGAAAAACATCGGACCCCTCACCGTGATGGAAGCCCTGCACCGCTGGTGCCTGCAGCAACTCGAGTTGCCCGACGACGCGCCGTCGGCGCTGGAGCCGGTTTCCGGCGACGCCAGTTTTCGCCGCTACTTTCGCCTGCGCACTAAACTCGACAGCTACGTGGTGATGGACGCGCCGCCGGCGCACGAGGACTGCCGCCCCTTTATTGACGTTGCCGCGCGGCTGCGCGCCGCCGGCGTGCACGCGCCCGAGATTCTGGCGCAGGACCTGAGCCGCGGCTGGCTGCTGCTGGAAGACCTGGGTGACGAGCTCTACCGCGAGACCCTGGACGCCGCCGGTGCCGACCCTGCCCGCGCCGAGCCGCTGCTGGCCGATGTGTTTGCGGTGCTGCAGCGGCTGGCCACGGCGGTGGACTTTAGCGGTCTGCCGCCCTACGACGACGCCCGCCTGCAGCAGGAGCTGGACCTGTTTCCCGACTGGTACCTGGCGCGACACCTGGACGATCCGTTCAATGACGCCGAGAGGGCGCTGTGGGACACGCTGTGCCGACAGCTGCTGGCCAGCGCTGCCGAGCAGCCCCAGGTATTCGTGCACCGCGATTTTCACTCCTGCAACCTGCTGCGGCTGGAGCGCGACAATCCGGGTGTGATCGATTTTCAGGACGCGGTGATAGGCCCCGTCAGCTACGACCTGGTGTCGCTGCTGCTGGACCGCTACATCAGCTGGTCGAGGCCGCAGCTGGACGCCTGGATGGAGCAGTTCCGCCAGCAGGTGGCCGCTGAGGTCGAGCCGCTGACTTGGCGCCGCTGGTGCGACTGGATGGGCTTGCAGCGCAACCTGAAAATCGTCGGCATTTTTGCCCGCCTTTATTACCGTGACGACAAACACGGCTACCTGGAACTGATTCCGCGCTTCGCTGACTACGTGTTGGACGTCATCGCCCGCTACGAGGAATTCGCCCCCTGCCGCGATATGCTGGAGCGCCGCCTGTGCGCGCGATGATGCTGGCCGCGGGCTTTGGCGAGCGTATGCGCCCGCTCACCGAAACCACCCCCAAGCCGCTGCTGCGCGCCGGCGGCCGCGCGCTGATCGACTACCAGCTCGAGCGCCTGGCCGCCGCTGGCATCAGTGAGGTGGTGATCAACACCGCCTGGCTGGGTGAACAGATCGAGGCCCATGTCGGCGACGGCAGCCGCTACCGCCTGGCGGTGCAGTACTCCCGTGAGGGCGAGCCGCTGGAGACCGGCGGCGGCATCTTCAAGGCGCTGCCGCTGCTGGGTGATGAGCCCTTTGTGCTGGTCAACGCCGATGTCTGGTGCGAGTTTCCGCTGGCGGCGCTGGTCCAGCGCCAGCCCGCGGGCGCGCACCTGGTGCTGATCGACAACCCCGAGCACAACCCCGAGGGCGACTTCGCGCTCGATGCCAACGGAGCGGTGCACGCGGATGGGGAAGGCCGGCGCCTGACCTTTGCCGGCATCAGTGTGTTGAACCCGCGCCTGTTTGCCGGCTGCAGCACCGGCGCCTTTCCGCTCAAGCCGCTGCTGCTGGCGGCGATGGCCCGCGGCGAGGTGACCGGAGAGCACTACCGCGGGCCGTGGATGGATATCGGCACGCCGGAGCGGCTGCGGCAGCTGGATCAGCAGCTGCGCGGAATGTGCTAAAGGCAGCATCTGTCGCGCCAAGCCAATCCTTATTTTGCCGTCATTGCGAGCCGCCACAGGCGGCGCGGCAATCTCGTTCCGAATGGCAGTACGCTGAAGGAGATCGCCGCGTCGCGCGAAGCGCTCCTCGCGATGACGGAGATGCTTGTGCAGAGCGCTTCTTAGGTGGTCGCTTTTCTCCGCGCCCCTCTGTGGTCTCCGTGATGAACAATCGCTAAACTGTGCGCCATTTCCACAGCCTCAGCGAGCACCGATCATGGCCGACTACTGGATTGCCCCCTCCATTCTCTCTGCAGACTTCGCCCGGCTGGGCGAGGAAGTCGACAACGTGCTGGCGGCGGGCGCCGATATCGTGCACTTCGACGTGATGGACAATCACTACGTGCCCAACCTCACCATCGGTCCCATGGTATGCAAGGCGCTGCGCAACCACGGCGTCAAGGCACCCATCGACGTGCACCTGATGGTGCAGCCGGTGGACCGGCTGATCGGTGACTTTGCCGATGCCGGCGCCTCCATCATCACCTTCCACCCCGATGCCTCCATTCACGTCGACCGTTCGCTGCAGATGATTCGCGATGCCGGCTGCAAGGCGGGGCTGGTGCTCAACCCGGCGGTCAGCCCCGACTGCCTGCGCTATGTGATGGACAAGCTGGACATGATCCTGCTGATGTCGGTCAATCCCGGTTTCGGCGGTCAGAAGTTCATTCCCTCCACTCTCGACAAGGTGCGCGAAGTGCGCGCCCTGATCGACGCCTCCGGCCGCGACATTCGTCTGGAAGTGGACGGTGGCATCTCCGCGCGTAATATCCGCGAGATCGCCGAGGCCGGCGCCGACACCTTTGTCGCGGGCTCCGCCATCTTCAACGCTGAGGATTACTCGGAAGTCATCGACAATATGCGCGGCGAACTGGCCAAGGTATAAGAAGGCGTAATAAGAAGGTATAAGCAAGGTGCACAAACTCAGCGCCCTCTGCGGCGGCCGCGCGCCCAGCGCGCTGCTGTTCGACCTGGACGGCACCCTGGTGGACAGCGTGCCAGACCTGGCGGCGGCGGTGGATGCCTGCCTCATCGGCTGCGGCTTTGCACCTGCCGGCGAGTCGCGGGTGCGCGACTGGGTGGGCAACGGCGCCCAGGTGCTGGTGCAGCGTGCCCTTCAGCACGCCTGTCATCAGGCCGGTGCCGCCAAGCCGGAGCCGGCCCTGCTGAAGCAGGCGTTGGAGCACTTCTATCAGGCCTATGAGGCAGATTGCTGCAGTCGCAGCGGGCTCTATCCGGGGGTGCGCGAGGCGCTGGATCAGTGGCAGCAGCAGGGCCTGGCCATGGCCTGTGTCACCAACAAGCCGCGGCGCTTTGCCGACAAGATGCTCGCCCACTTCGGTCTCGAACGGCTGCTGCCGGTGGTGGTGGGCGGCGACTGCCTGCCGGTGAGAAAGCCGGACCCGCAGCCCTTGGCGCAGGCCTGCCGCGAGCTGGGCACGGCCCTGGCCGACGCGCTGATGATCGGCGACTCGCGCAACGATGTGCTGGCGGCGCGCGCGGCTGCAGTGCCAGTGGTCTGCGTCAGCTACGGCTACAACTACGGCGCGCCGGTGGCCACCGAGCGGCCGGACGCGATGGTGGATTCGCTGGCCGAGCTGCTGTGAGGGCGCGGCGGCGATTCTGCTAATCTATTGAACAACGGCCACATTTGCGCGAGGCCCTATGATTCTCAACGATTTTTTCCCGCTGCTGGCCGCGTTGCTGGGTGTCGTCTCGCTGCTGTGGCTGGCGCACTGGCTGTTGCTCAAACGCACCGAGCTGGGCTCCGAGGCGCGGCTGCCGCGCCAGCTGGTGATGTTGGGGCTGACCCTGCTGTCGCTGCTGGTGCTGGTGCTGGCGCTGCCGGTGTCCGAGGCCACCCGCGGCCAGGTGTTAAGCCTGCTAGGCCTGGTGCTCACTGGTGTGATCGCGCTGTCTTCCACCACCTTTGTCGCCAATGCCATGGCCGGCCTGATGCTGCGTATCGTCAAGAGCTTTCGTCCCGGCGACTTTATCCGCGTCGGCGATCAATTCGGTCGCGTCACCGAGCGCGGCCTGCTGCACACCGAGATACAGACTGAAGACCGCGATCTCAGCACTCTGCCCAACCTGCACCTGATCACCCATCCGGTGACCGTGGTGCACGGCTCCGGCACCATCATCTCCGCCACCCTGAGCTTGGGTTACGACGTGCCCCACCAGCGCGCCGAGACCCTGCTCAAGGCGGCCGCTGCGGAAGCGGGGCTGGGCGACGCCTTTGTGCTGGTCACCGAGCTCAACGACTATTCTGTGTCTTACCGGGTGGCGGGATTTCTGCCGGAAGTCACCCAGCTGCTGACCGCCAAGTCCAATTTGCGCCGCCGGGTGCTGGATGCCCTGCACGGCGCCGGCATTGAAATCATGTCGCCCAGCTATATGAACCAGCGCCAGCTGCCGCCCGAGACCCGGGTGATTCCGCCGGCGCAGCCGGTGGCGCAGGCAGCCGCTACGGAACCTGCCCCGGAAGCCATTATTTTCGACAAGGCCGAGGAGGCGGCCGCGCTGCAGCAGCTGGAGGAAGAGCGCCTGACACTGAAGCAGGAGCTCAAGGAGCTGGAGCAGCAGCGCGTGGCTGCTGAAGAAGTGGATGCGCCTCGCATCGACGCGGCGATCGAAGCACTTCGGCAGCGCCTGCAGGAAATCGACGCGCAGCTGACACCGGCAGACGAGGCTGGCAAGTGAGTGCCGAGCGTGAAGCAGTGGCGAGCGGGGCCTAGCGATGGAGCTGGGTGTGACCCAGGAGATTGCCTTTCCGGCGCCGCGGGTGTGGGCGCTGCTGTCCGACTTTAGCGATATGCCCTGGAACAAGCCCTACTCCAGTCGGGTGGTGGCCAGCGGTGAGGGGGTGGGTATGCTGCGCCGGGTGTTCCTGCCCTACAAGGACGAGCCGCTGCTGGAGCGGCTGGAGCTGCTGGATCACGACGGCATGCACATGCACTACAGCATTCTCAGCGGCATCGCCGTGCCGATGGGTGACTTCCTGGTAAAGGTGCACCTCAAGCCGCTGACGAGCGAGCGCTGCGCGGTGGAGTTGACCCTGAGTTTTGAACCGCCGGAGGACATGGACCTGAAGCAGATGGGCTATCTGCTGGAGGATTCCTACCGCGAGGCGTTGCTGCGGCTGGAGGCCTATCTCAAGGCCGAGGCACGCTGAGGCGTGGCAAGTTTCCCTGCCCGGCGGCCTCGGGTACAATGCGGGGCTTCCATGTTTCCTGTTGATCTGGAGAAAACGGTGACTGACGCCAGCACCCGGCTGCAGCGCGATACCCGCCGATGGCGATGGTAGGGATAGTTGTACCCCGAAACCACGCGATCACCCGTTTTTGAAGGATTGTCCTATGGATTCCCGACGATTTGCCGAACTGGCACAGCAGCCCTATAACCGCATTCCGGTGTACCGCGATGTGCTGGCTGACCTCGATACCCCGCTCAGCGCCTATTTAAAACTGGCCCGTGGCCGCTACAGCTTCCTGTTTGAATCGGTGGAGGGTGGCGAGAAGTGGGGCCGTTACTCCATCATCGGCCTCGGTGCGCGCACGGTGCTGCGCGCCGAGGGGCACACGGTGACGGTCTGCGTCGATGATGTAGAGACCGAGCGCCAGCAGGTGGAAGACCCGCTGGCCTTTGTCGAGACCTTCCAGGCCCGCTACGCGGTGCCCGACCTGCCCGAGCTGCCCGCCTTCTACGGTGGTCTGGTGGGTTATTTCGGCTATGACTGCGTGCGCTACGTGGAGCGCCGCCTGGCCGACAGCACGCCAAGCGATGTGCTGGGCACCCCGGACCTGCTGCTGATGGTGTCGGAAGAGCTGCTGG
>JBFHRT010000159.1:0-5612 GCA_041591575.1 Spongiibacteraceae bacterium | reverse complement strand
TCTATGCCATCTCGCTGGCACTGACCAACGACCGCCTGGCGCGGCACCAGATCGTCGCCGCCAGCGCCACCTTGCTGCTGAGCTACGGCGTTGGCAGCCTGATCGGTCCGCTGCTGTTTGCGGTGTTGATTCGCAGCGCCGGGCCCGAGATTTACTTCGCGGCCTGTACGGCGCTGCTGCTGGGCTTGGGTGGGTACGTGTTGCGGGATCTGCGGCGGGTACCGGCGCTGGCGCCGGAGCAGCAGGAGGACTTTGTGGCCACGGTGCCGGAGTTGCTGCCGGCGATGGTGGAGCTGGATCCGCGCAACGAAGACTTCGACGAAAATGCCAACACCCTGGCGGAGGCCTTTGCCGAGGCCGACGCCGCGGATCGCAGCGCCTAGCCTGTCGTCAGTAGCGAGGCTTAGCAGCGCCCCTTCTTGGCCTGCCCCGGCGGGCAGAAGCGGCTGGGCTGACTGGGCTGCTGGTGATGGCGGTGGTCGCCGCCGTCGTGTCGGGCGTGGTCGTCGTGTCCATCCGTGTTGATGCTGGTGCCCACTGCGGCGCCAATGCCGGCACCGATCACTGCGCCGTCGCGACCGCCCAGTTCGGCGCCGATGACGCCGCCCAGGGCGCCGCCGATGGCACCGCCCACGGCGGCGTCGCGGTGCAGGTCGTCGGCGCCGGCGACGGGCGCCAGGGCCAGCATAAGCAGACAGGCGCTGTTGCGAAACGTGCTCTTACAAAACGCGCTCTTACCAAACATGGTCATAACAAACACTCCCTTGGTTTTATCGTGTATGGCTATGACCGCAACGGTAGGCGATGCAGTGATGTGCCGGCGCGGAAGCACATCGCACTTTGCCCGCTGTGCGCTGGCAATATTCACGGATTTTTCAGATTGATCAGTGGCTTACAGTGCGGGCTGCGGTGCCTCGGTATCGGCGTGCTGCTGCAGGTGCAGGCGCTGGCGCAGCTGCCGGGCGACGGCCTCGATGGCGATATTGAGCGCGGCGGTAAAGACGATTAGCAGCAGCGCCACATCCAGACTGAAGCGCTCGAAGGCGCTGTCGATGTAAAAGCCCAGGGTGTGAATGCCCAGCACCCCCAGCACCGCGGTCTCGCGCATGATTACCTCCCAGCGGTAGAACAGAAAGGCCAGGAACTGGCCGTAGATGCGCGGCAGCACCTCAAAGCCGTAGCGATTGAGGCCGCGGCTGGCGTCGATACGCAGCACCAGCGCATCGCTGAAGCGGCCGCTGAGGTGGCCGACAATGGCGCCGTTGTGCACGCCCATGGCTATCACCGCCGGCAGCATCGATGGTCCCCACAGCAGCAGTAGCACGAAGGTGATGATCAGCTCGGGGGTGGAGCGCAGCAGTACCAGCAGCCAGTGGCCGGCCCAGCGCAGTGGCCGCGCTGCAAACTGCCGCGACAGCAGCGGGAACAAGCCCAGCGCCAGCGCGCCCGCCAGTACCACCGCCATCTGCGTTACCAACAGGGTGTTGAAGGCGCCGGGCAGGGCCTGCTCGGCGACAATGCGACCCAGCCAGGGCAGCAGCTGGCCCCAATCGCCGGCGCGCAGTGGCGCCGGCACCATGTCCTGCAGCAGCGGTGCCAGCAGTCGCAGTTGCAGCTCGCTGTGGATCAGCACCCAGCCCAGCGCCAGCGCCGCCAGCAGCGGCCACAGCTGCCAGCGCATCCACAGCCGCAGGGTGGCAATCAGCGCGTACAGGGTCAGCAGCAGCGCCGCTGCCTGGTCGTAGTGGCCCTGCATAAAGGCGGCCACCAGGTGGTAACCCAGGGTGGGCAGGCCGATAAAACCCAACACCGTACTGGAACGCAGGCCGCACTCCAGCCGGTACAGGGTGTAGCTGGCGAAATGGGGGCGCACCCGCGCCCAGGTGCCGTAGGCGAAGCGGCTGAGACGGTCGCTGCCGGCGGGCAGCGCCGGGCGCTCGGCGGCGTCGGCCTCTTCCAGAATCTCGGCGTAGACCTTGGCAAAGATACCGGTGTAGGGCAGGGCGATGGCCAGCACCCCCGCCAGCGGCTGGATGCCCAGCAGCTGAATAAACAGCAGCCCCCAGAACAGTTCGTGCACCGAGCGCAGCGCGGTGCACAGCAGTCGCACCGCCCGACGCTGAAACAGCAGGCTGAGGGCGAAGCCGGCACCGGCGGCCAGGGTGACCGCAGCAATGGCGTAGGCCAGGGTCTGCAGCAGTGCTTCCAGCAACTCGGCCCAGGGCAGCAGCTGCGGCGACAGCGCGCCGGCCAGCATGCGCTGCAGTTCGAAACCGGGGCTGCGGGTGGTGATGTCGAGGTCGGCCAGCAGCGCCGCTACCAGTGCCACGGCGACGAATATCAGCGAGCTGCGCGCCGCCCGCGGCAGCGCGAAGCCCTCAATTGATGGCATCGGGGGAGGGCGCATCGCCGCCATAGAGCGCCTGCACGGCGCTGTCTTGCAGCTGATCGACGGCGCAGTCAAACAGCACGCGGCCGCCGCCGATGCCCACCGCGCGGTCGCAGTAGCGTCGCGCCTGCGCCACATCGTGCAGTGCCACCACCAGCGACTCGCTGCGCTGGCACAGCAATGCCAGGGTGCGTTCGGCCAGCGGGCCATCTAGGCCGGTCGCCGGCTCGTCGGCCAGTACGATGGGCGCCTGGCTGTACAGGGCGCGGGCGATGGCCACACGCTGCTGCTGACCGCCAGAGAGCTCGCCGGCGGGCTTGTTGAGCAGGGTGTCCAGCTCCAGTTCTGACGCCAGCGCAGCGATCTCGGCGCGCCGTGCCGGCTGACGCCAGATCAGGTTGAGCAGGTTGTAGGGGGCGCGGTAGTGGGCCAGGCGGCCCATGTAGATGTTGTGCCAGGCACTGAGGTTGGCCACTAGCCCCAGCTGCTGCGGGACCAATGCCACCTCGTTATTGCCGGCGGCCAGCCGGCGGTAGATCAGTGATAGCAGGGTGGACTTGCCGGCACCGCTTCTGCCTAGCAGGGCGACGCGCTCGCCGCGTCGCAGTTCCAGGTCGATATCGGCCAGCACCAGCTGGTCGCGGTAGCGCGCGCTGCGCTGCTGCAGTTGCAGCAGCGAGGGGCCGGCACAGGTACTGCGGGTGGGCATGTTGGTGCTAGCGCCCGTCAGTCCAGCAGACCGAGGTCGCGGGCGGTGTCAGCAATGGGCTGGTAATCGGCGTTGGTGGCGGGCACAAAGCCACTGCGCGGGAAGGTCTGCAGCAGCGCCGGGTCTTTCATCGCCAGCAGCGCTTTGGTCAGGCGCTGGGAAAAGCCCTCGCCCCAGCGCGAGTCCAGGTCGCCGCGGACGGTCCACTGGTAGTCGGGGTAGGCCGGGCTCTCCCAGATCACCCGCACCTGGCTGGTGTCGATATTGCCGGCGGCCAGCTCCGCGTCCCACACCTGAAAATTGAGCGCGCCTAGCTGGTAGGCGCCGGACTGCACCAGGGCGATGGTGCGCGAGTGGTTGCCGCTGAAGCCGACGCGCTCGAACATTTCGTCGGGTGCCTCACCGTAGTGCTGGCGCAGGAAGTACTCGGGCATCAGCCGGCCGGAGGTGGAGCTCTTGGAGCCGAAGGTCAGGCTCATGCCGCGCAGCGCCTCGGGCAGCTCCTCGCCGCGCTGCAGGCCGGTGCTGGCGTGGGCGATGATATAGCTGCGAAAAGCGGTGTCTTCCACGCCCTGGGCCACGGCGCTGGCGCCGGGCACCAGCTGGCGGGCGCGCACGCCGGTGAGGCCGCCAAACCAGGCCAGCTGCACCTGATCGCTGCGGAATACCGATACCGCCGCGGCGTAGGAGGTCACCGGAATATAGCGCACCGGCACTCCCAGCTGGTTGCTGAGGTAGTCGGCCACCTTCTGGAAGCGGGCCTTGAGTCGGGTCTCGTCGGCATCGGGAATGGCGGTGAAGCTGAACACCGGCGCGGGCTCGGCCAGGGCCGGCGGGGCCAGAACCAGCAATGTGAGCAACAGGGAAGACAACAGGGCGGGCAAACGCAGTGCCATAAAAGAGAGGGCTCCGTGGGGGTTGATGTTCGAAAGACTGCCTATTTTGCACCGTATCGTGCCGAGGGCAAAGGCCGGTAAGGGCGATGGTGGTCAGCGGCGGCAAAAGGGACTAGATTTTGGGAGTAGTGCCAAGGGGAGATGGGTAATGTCTATCGGTGATTTCTGCAACACTGAGGTGGTCGTGGTCGGCCGCAGCACCGGCGTGCTGGAGGCAGCGCGGCTGATGCGCGCCCATCACGTCGGCGACCTGGTGGTAGTGGAGAATGTGGAGGTGCGCAAGGGGCCGGTGGGCATCGTCACCGACCGCGATCTGGTGCTGGAAGTGATGGCCCAGGATGTGAATCCTGAAGTGATTACCGTGGGCGATGTCATGAGCCAGACCCTGCACAGCATCCACGACACTGCCGATCTGCTGGACACCCTGGAGTTGATGGCAAACGAGGGCGTGCGCCGCCTGCCGATTGTCAATGCCAGCGGTGAGCTGGAGGGCATCCTCACTATGGATGACCTGCTGTGGGTGATGGCCGAGCAGATGCGCGGTCTGGTCAATGTGATTGGCCGCGAGAAGAAGGTGGAGGAGAATTTGCGGCATTAGGGCCGCTGGATGCTGGACGGGAGACGGGAGACGCTAACAGCGGTGCGCGCGGAGCACCCTACAGTGCTCCACCACCACGATGTGGCACCGCTGTTCATTCCCCCTGGGAGGCGCCGAGAAGCGCAGGGCGGCGATGGATAAAGCGCGAGCACTGTTTGACAAAGTCACGTAGTGACTTTGGACGCCAAAGCTTGCGACGGCGCCCCGCAGGGGTGAGCAGGCATAGCCTGCGAATCACTCCCAAAAATCGCGAAGCGATTTTGGTCGAGTTGCGCAGCGCCCTTTGCTGACCGAGCATCGCAGGGGACCCGCCGCAGGCGGGCGCCGGACCGGGGGTGCCCTTTCTTTTGGTTACTTTTCTTTGGGCACGCAAACGACAGCCTGCTTGCAGGCTGAGCACCGCTCGCGGTGACCCGAAGGGTGAGGCCGCAAGGCCGAATCAAAGTAACTCGCCCGAGAGGGCGAAACCTCTGATTGCTGATTCTTAGGTCATGCGATAACTCTAACCTGCCCCGCCTCCAGCTCCCCACTCACCCGCCCAATAATTGCCGCCTCATACCCCGCTGCCCGCAACTCAGCCAGCGCAGCCTCCGCCTTGGCAGCTTCCACCCCGGCCAGCAGCCCGCCGGCAGTCTGTGGGTCGAACAGAATGCGCAGCAGCGGCAGCGCCTGCACCGCTTCTAAATTGACGATAGCGCGACGATTGCGCCAGTTGTCCGGGTGCAGCGAACTCAACAGCCCTTGCTCCAGGCACTGCTGCACACCCTCCAGCAGCGGCAGCTTGGCCAGATCCAGCTCCGCTCCCAGCCCCGCCGGGCGCAGCATTTCCAGCAGGTGGCCGAGCAGACCGAAGCCGGTGATATCGGTGCAGCCACCGGCGCCGGCGCTGTGCAGGATGTCGGCGGCTCGGCGCTGGCTGACCTGCATCTGCGCTAGGGCGTTGTCGATCCAGTCGGCGCGGGCCCGGCCCTGGGCGCTGGCTACCAGCAAGGTGCCGCTGCCCAGCGGCTTGGTCAGCAG
>JBFHRT010000158.1:0-5629 GCA_041591575.1 Spongiibacteraceae bacterium | reverse complement strand
CCATCTGCGGCGAGGGCGTGCGCTGCACTACCGGCAATGACGCCGAAGTGGCTGCGGCGGTTGCCGCCATGGGTGGTGTGCATGTGGACTGCGGCGTGAGCGAGGTCTGCGTGGACCAGGCGCACAAGCTGGTGACGACCCCGGCCTATATGCTGGCGGGCAGCATTGGCGAGGCCGCCACCGGCATCGAGGCCTGTGTTGGCGAATTGCTGAAGTTGGTTGAGGCGACAGCCGCGGTGGCCTAAGTCGCGAGCGGTTACGCGCGACTGGCGTGCCTCAAAACTCGTCACCCCAGGCGCGCTTTTCGCGATCTGGGGTCCAGGTGTCTGGGAGTAGCGGCCCACGCCGGCCGTGATGTGTGGCGCCAATGCCGAGGCCCGCGCTCTGGACTCCGGCTTTCGCCGGAGTGACTCGCTAGGGAATGGTGTGCGTAGGTCGTTACCCCAGGCGCTTCTCCGAAACCAGTTACCTTGAGCGACCCTCCGAAACCCCTCACCCGCGGCATCTTTTCGCAACTTCCGTCACCCTAGACGAGCTTTTTGCGATCTGGGGTCCAGTGACTGCGGCCCGCTGGTTTAGGCACCGCAGCCAGGGGGCTCGCAATGTAGACGCCGAATTTGGCTGGAAAGGCGGTGCTGATGTGTTACCTGTGGGGGCGCTGCATTCAGCCGCGCAGGGCGCGCTCGGCGGCCTCGACATTGGCGCGCAGGTGCTCGGGGTTGATGGTGCCGACGATAGCGCTGCTCACCGCGGGGTGGGCGAGCACAAAGTCCAGCGCCTGCTGCGCAGGGTTTTCGCCCTGGGTGCAGAGATGGCCGCTGGCAAAGGCCTTTTTCACCAGCACCGCGGTATCGTTTTCAAAGCAGCAATCCAGCACGGGGCGCTCGGCGTCGTAGCCTGGGTTGTAGGTGGCCATCACCACGTCGAACAGTTCCGCCGCTTCCATGCCGCCGGCCACCGTCTTGGTGGACATGCCGATGGCGCGCACCAGACCGTCGCGCTTGCAGCGCTGCAGCTCGGCGATCACCGATTCCTGCTCGATGATATGGCTGTCGTTGCCGTCGGAGTGAATCAGCACGATGTCCAGATAGTCGGTGCGCAGCCGCTTGAGACTGCGCTGGATGCTGGCGCGGGTGTGGGCGGCGCTGAAGTCAAAAAAGGAGCGGCCATCCTCGAATTCCTCGCCCACCTTGGTGCAGATCACCCAGTCCTGGCGCTGTCCCTGCAGCAGGCCGCCGAGGCGCTGCTCGCTGTTGCCGTAGGCCGGCGCGGTGTCGATCAGGTTGATGCCCAGCTCTCGGGCCAGGGCGATCAGGTCGGCGGCGGCGCGGTCGTCGGGAATGGTGAAGGACTCGGGGTATTTCACCCCCTGATCGCGCCCTAGCTTGACGGTGCCCAGCCCCAGTGGGCTGATGGCGATATCGGTGACGGCGAGTTGGCGTTTTTTCATCATGGCTCTGCTAACTAGAGGCTCTGCTTATCGTTTCGGCGAAACGTACTTAGCACCTGTCAAAACAAGGTTTCCCAAAAGGGCTCGGCGACCGCTGGCACCGGCAGTGATTGCAGGGGCTCCAGCCCAGTGCCAGCACCGGGCTGCAGGCCGCGGCGCTGCAACAACGAACACACCTCAGTGGCCATGTTCGGCGCCAGGGTCAGCTTGGTGGGCCAGCCAACAATCAGATTGTCTACCCCGGCGGTCGCCTCAGCAAAGGCCTTGTCGGGCTTGATCAGCTGCGGCTGGCGCGGCTCGGCGCGATCGACCGCCAGGGTGGCCCATTCACAGCGGCCAAAATCAATCCACGGAAACAGCTCGGCCAGTTCTTGTTTGGCGCGCGCAATCAGCGCCTCGCTGCTTAGGCCCACGCCTTCGGTGGCGAGGTCGCCGCCCAGGTACCAGCACCAGCGGCCGTCGCGGCAGCGGTGGCTGGACACGGTCAGCCGCGGTGAGGGATTGGCGCCCATGCAGTGGGCGTACAGCGGCTGGTCGTAGTCGTGTTTCACCAGCACCTGCTGCAGTGGGCGAATCTGCATGGCCGGGCTGTCCAGTCCCAGCTGCTTGAGCAGCTCGGCATTGCCGGCGCCGGCGCTAAACACAAACTGCTGGGCGCGCAGTCGCAGTGCCCGTGGCGCCTGCAGCTGCAGTTCCACGCGGTGGTCTTCGCGCAGCAGTTGCGCGCTTTGCCAGTCGATCTGGAAAATGCGGCCGCGGGCGTTGTCGGCCAGAGTCTGCAGCAGCGAGGGCACGTCCAGCACCAGGTCTACCAGCCGGTACAGTCCGCCCTGAAATTGGGGTGAGTTGAACACTGGCGGGCGCTCGCGCTTGCCCACTTTTTCCACCCGGCCGCGGGTCAGGCGGCTGGCAAAAAACGAGCCCAACCGAGAGCCCAGCGACTGGGTGGACCACATATAGAAGTGGTCGCTGAGCACGCGGGCAGCGCGCAGATCGACATCGCCCTCGCCGCGCAGGCAGCGGCGCCAGTGTTCGGGCATATCGGCGATGGCCTCGGAAGAGCCGGTCAGTGCACCGCCCAGCGCGTATTTGATGCCGCCGTGAATCATGCCCTGGGAGGCGATGGTCTGCGGGCTGCCGAGTTGGCCCTGTTCAAACAGCACCGCATTGTAGCCTTCGCCCAGTAGCCGGTTGAGCAGCCACAGTCCGGCGATGCCGCCGCCGATAATGGCGATATCGACATCGACAATATTTTCAGGCGCAGTTTTTGAGATCGCTTCCGACATGAGTCCACAGTGCAGTTGAGCGGAGCGCTAGTATAGCGGTTCTTGTCCGCGCTCACGATGTTAGCGACTTTGAAGGCGCTGGCGATGTGGCGGTGCAGTGGTTATCCTTGGCGCACATTCCGCCGCGCCCCAACTGCCCATGCCGCGTCTGCTCTACACCCTGTTTTTCTACGCCATTGTGCCGCTGGTGCTGCTGCGCCTGTGCTACCGCGCGCTGAAGGCGCCGGCCTACCGCCACCGCATCGGCGAGCGCTTCGGCTTTTTTCGCCGCCCCAACGTCGACGGCTGCATCTGGGTCCATGCGGTGTCGGTGGGCGAGGCCATCGCGGCGGCACCGCTGATCCGGCGTCTGCTGCAACAGTACCCCGATATTCCGCTGGTGGTGACCACCATGACCCCCACCGGCTCTGAGCGGGTGCGCGCGCTGTTCGGCGACAGCGTGTTTCACGTCTACGCCCCTTACGATCTTCCCGATGCGGTGGCGCGCTTCCTCAACCGGGTGCGGCCGCGGCTGGCAGTGATCATGGAAACCGAGATCTGGCCCAACACTGTGGCCGCCTGCAGGAAACGCGGCATCGACGTGCTGCTGGCCAATGCGCGTCTGTCGGAGCGCTCTGCCAATGGCTACGCGCGGCTGGCGGGGCTGACGCGGCTGGTATTCGGCCAGCTGTCACATGTGGTGGCGCAGACTCAGGCCGACGCCGACCGTTTTACCGAGCTGGGTGTCGACCGCGCTGCGCTCACGGTATCGGGCAGCATTAAATTCGATATCAGCCTGGGCGAGCCGCTGCGCGCCGAGGCGGCACGGCTCAAGCAACTTTGGAGCGAGGGCGGCCAGCGCCAGCTGTGGATTGCCGCCAGCACCCACGAGGGCGAGGACGAGCAGATACTCGATGCCTTTGCCCAGCTGCGCCACCGCCAGGGCGAGGCACTGCTGATTCTGGTGCCGCGCCACCCCGAACGCTTCGAGCGGGTGGCGGCACTGGTGAGCGAGCGCGGCTTCACGCTGCATCGGCGCAGCCGCGGCGAGGCGCTGGCCCCCGGCACCCAGGTG
This sequence comes from Spongiibacteraceae bacterium, assembly GCA_041591575.1. Classification (GTDB taxonomy): domain Bacteria; phylum Pseudomonadota; class Gammaproteobacteria; order Pseudomonadales; family Spongiibacteraceae; genus JBFHRT01. Next base: position 1,839 of record JBFHRT010000158.1, on the reverse strand, counting down.
CTGTTGGGCGATACCATGGGCGAGCTGCTGCTGCTCTACGGCTGCGCCGACGTCGCCACGGTGGGCGGCAGTCTAATCGAACACGGTGGCCACAACAGCCTGGAACCCGCCGCCTGGGGGCTGCCACTGGTCAACGGCCCCAGTGAATTCAACTTCGCCCAGGTGAGCGAACTATTGCAGCAGGCGGGAGCGCTGGAGCTGGTGGAAGACAGCGCGGCGCTGGCCGCGCGCGTCGGCGAGCTACTGCAGCAGCCTGAGCGGGCCAGAGTGGCGGGGGAGGCGGCGCGCGCGGTGGTGGAGGCCAATCGCGGCGCGTTGGATCGGCTGTTGGCGGTGGTGGGGCGGTATTTGCCGTCGGCTGCTGGCGATTAGCGCCTGCCACTTACCACCGCCATTGCGAGGAGCCGTAGGCGACGCGGCAATCTCGATCAGTTTGGCAGCGTGCTGCAGGAGATCACCGCGTCGCAAAAATCGCTCCTCGCGATGACGCCCAACTGCCCTCAAGCGTCGTCGCGCACTATCGGCTTGGGCGCCTGCAGCCACTTGTTGAGATCAGTAATATCCTGCGGGCTCAGGGTGCCGGCCTGGCGCTTGAGCTTGAGCATATTGATCACATAATCGAAGCGGGTGTTGGCGTAGTCGCGCACCGCCGCGTACAGCGCGCGCCGCGACTGCAGCACGTCGACGATATTGCGGGTGCCCACTTCGTAACCGGCCTGGGTGGCGTCCAGTGCGCTCTCGGCGGAGACGATGTTCTGCTTGCGCGCCTTGACCCGCTGCACATCGGTGGCCACGGTCAGGTGCAGCGAACGGGTCTGCTGCACCACCTGACGCTGCACGCTGATTTTCTGCTGGAAGGCAGCGTTGTACTGCTCGTAGGCCTGGCGGCGGGAGGCGCTGATACCGCCGCCGGCAAATAGCGGCATGGTGAGCTGGATATTGAACGATTCAGTTTGCGGCTCATCGCTAATAACCGGGGAGTTGAAGGCGCTAATACTTTTGTTGCTACCCTCGGTGTCCTCCTCGCTGTAGCTGAAGCCGGCGGAGACTTTGGGCAGATGCTCCATTTTCTTCGCTCGTGCGCCTTGATTGGCTGCTTCAGCGGCGTAGCTGGCGGCCTTGAGGTCGTAGTTGTTTTTCAGCGCAAACTGTACCCACTCATCGCGACTGGCCGGGGTCGGCGGGGTGATGGGGAAACCCTCGGTGAGCAGCCATACATCGCCGTGCATCTGACCGGTGAGCACCGACAGTGCCTCGCGGGCGGTGCCCAGGCTGGCCTCGAAGCCCAGCCGCTGGGCCAGGGTGTTATCGTAGGCCGCGCGCGCCTCGTGCACGTCGGTGATGGGGATCAGGCCCACATCGAAGCGCTGCTGGGTTTGCTCCAGCTGGCGTTTGACCGCGCGTTCTTCGGCCAGTGAGGCTTCCAGGTTCTCGCGGGCGCGCAGTACATTGAAATAAGCCTCGGCCACGCGCACGATCAATTCCTGCTGGTCGGCGGCCAGCTGCGCCTTGGCCTGCTTGCTGGTTTCTTGCCCAGACTGGAAGGAAAACCAGGCAGGAAGATCGAAAATTTGTTGAGAAAGAGACAGCGTCAACGAGGTGGTTTCGGTCTCGCGCACCGATGTTTCTGGTGTCTGTACAGGAGGAGGGCCAATCGAGGTGATCGCCAAGCCGTCTGTCTCGGTTTCGGTGTCGCGGTATTGGCCTTGGAATGAAACCTGCGGCAACAGCGCCGACAGTGCAATATTCTCGGTCTCGCGGTTGGCGCGGTAGGTGGCCTCAGCAGCCTTCAGGGTGGCGTCGTTTTTCAGGGCCAGCTGGTAGATCTGTTGCAGGGTG
>JBFHRT010000157.1:0-5645 GCA_041591575.1 Spongiibacteraceae bacterium | reverse complement strand
GATGCCAGCTACGCGCAGTTTATCGCCCTGGCCCAGCTGGGCTGGTGCGCGCTGGCGGTGGGCACCGCGCAGGCGGTGCTGGATTACGTCATACCCTACTGCAACGAACGCCAGGCCTTCGGCGAACCCATCAGTCACCGCCAGTCGGTGGCCTTCACCGTTGCCGACATCGGCATTGAACTGGAGAGCATGCGCGCGCTGCTGCAGCGTGCCTGTGCCCGCGCCGAGCGCGGCGACAGCTTTGAACGCGAGGCCTACCTGGCGCGCGTGCTGTGCGCCGACAAGGCGATGGCCATCGGCAGCGCGGGCGTGCAGCTGCTGGGCGGCCACGGTTTTACCCGCGAGCACCCGGTGGAGCGCTGGTACCGTGACCTGCGCGCAGTGGCGGTGATCAATGGCGGTATGCATTTATAAGCGAGACGCAGCCGTAGCGTGTAGGTGCGGATTTATCCGCACAGACTTTCCTGCACGACGACGCTGGCACAAAGAATGAGGGAGCCATCATGTATCTGGAAGTGCCGAAAAAGTTGAAACCGCTGGTGAAGCAGGCCAACGAGGTGGCGCGCAATGTGTTCCGCCCGATCTCGCGCCAGTACGACCGCTGCGAGCACGACGTGCCCAAGGAACTGGATATGCTGGCGGCGGCGCTGGATGGCATGAGCGCGGGCGGCGGCGGTGGTGGTGCCGGTGCCGCCGGTGGCCGCGGCAGCCGGCCCGAGGGTGGTGACAATATCAATGGCGCCAATCTCGCCACCTGTCTGGGCACCATCGAGTTGTGCTATGGCGATGTGGCGCTCCTGTTAGGACTGCCCCGCCAGGGCCTGGGCAATGCCGCCATCGCCGCGGTGGCCAGCGATGAGCAGCTGCAGCGCTTCAAGGGCAAGTGGGCGGCCATGGCCATCACCGAGCCGGACTGCGGTTCTGATTCCGCCGCCATTCGCACCACCGCCAGGAAAGACGGCGACAGCTATGTGCTCAACGGCGAAAAGATCTTCGTCACTTCCGGCGCCCGCGCTGACTGCGTGGTGGTGTGGGCGAGCCTGGATCTGGCCAAGGGGCGCGCGGCCATCAAGTCCTTTGTGGTGGAGTGGGGTACCCCGGGCATGGAGCTGGTCCGGCTGGAGAAAAAGCTGGGCATTCGCGCCTCCGACACCGCCGCCATCCGCCTGGATAACTGCCGGGTGCCCGCCGCCAACCTGCTGGGCAGCCCCGAGATCGACACCGACAAGGGCTTCGCCGGGGTGATGCAGACCTTCGACAACACCCGGCCGCTGGTGGCGGCGATGGCGGTGGGCTGCGCCCGCGCCGCGCTGGAGCAGACCCGCGAGCTGCTGGGCGAGCACTGCCGCGCCGACTACCGCGACCCCATCTACAATGTGTCGGCGGCCGAGGCCGAACTCTACCGCATGGAAGCGGATTGGGAGGCGGCGCGGCTGCTCACCCTCAAGGCGGCGTGGATGGCCGACAACCGCCAGCCCAACTCACTTGAGGCCTCCATGGCCAAGGCCAAGGCCGGGCGGGTGTGCAATGCCATCACCCTCAAGTGCGCGGAGCTGTGCAGCACCCTCGGGCTGAGCGAGCGAGCGCTGATCGAGAAGTGGGCGCGCGACTCCAAGATCTTGGATATCTTCGAGGGCACCCAGCAGATTCAGCAGCTGATCATTGCCCGCCGCCTGTTGGGCAAGTCCTCAGCGGAACTGAAATAGGCGCGGCGACAAATTACCGGGAAAATTCTGGCGGCGAGCGCATCGATTGCGCGCGCCGCCGGCGTACAATGACGGCATCGTCCCTTTGCCGAGGTCCAGGGCAATGCTCATTGCCGAACTAGTCGCCGTCGATCCCTACAGCTGGCGCGCCATTTTAACGGCCATATTGTGCGGCGCCATCATTGGCCTGGAGCGGCAGCTGCGCGGCAAGCCGGTGGGCATCCGCACCTCGGCGCTGATCACCCTGGGCACCTACCTGTTTATTGCCTCGTCGGCACTGACCATTAACGAGCATTCCGATCCGTCGCGGGTGATCGGCCAGGTGGTGACCGGCATCGGTTTCCTGGGTGCCGGAGTGATGCTGTCGCGCGACGGCGTGGTGCTGGGGGTGACCTCGGCCGCCACCATCTGGTCGCTGGCGGCCATCGGTGTCTGCATCGCCATCGGCAACCTGGGGCAGGCCATCAAACTGTCGCTGGTGGTGGTAGTCATTCTGGTCGGGGTCGACGTGCTGGAGGAGTATTCACAGAGTTTCACCCGCGGTGTGCATCGCAAGGTCAGCAAGTGGCGTCGGCAGCCTGGTGGGCGCCCGCCCCAGGAATAGGTACTTACCGCAGGGAGCCTCGCGCGCACCGCCGCGGCCATCAACTATACTTCGCTTTATCACCGGGCGTGGGAGCGGGCTGTGGCGGAAATACAGTTGGTCTGTGGCGATATCCTGACGATGGCAGCCGACGCCCTGGTGTGCCCGGCGCACAAGCACCTGATTCGCGGTCGCGGGCTGTCGGCCCAGATTTACGACCGCGCCGGCGAGCCGCTGTTGCGCGAGTGCGCCGGCCAGGACGAGTGCGCGGTGGGAGAGGCGCGCCTCACCCAGGCCCACAACCTGCCGGTGACCTACCTGTTGCATACGGTAACGCCGCAATGGACCAGTGGCGATCAGTGGGGCGCCGAGGCCCTGCGCCAGCTGCGCCGCTGTTACCAGAGCGTGCTGGAACTGGCGCTGGCCAACGACATCCGCAGCCTGCTGTTTCCGGCGCTGTCGGCCGGCACCAACCGCATGCCTCACGCCATCGCGGCCCACCAGGGGCTGGATGTACTGCATATGTACCGCGACCGCTTTGAGGCCCTCACCGTGTGTCTGCGCAGTGAGAGCGCGTTGCACGAGTGGCGCAAAATAGGCCAGCGTTTTCAATTGACCGGCTGACGCCCCGGTGCAAGCATGGTGGCTCCTGGCCGAGGAGGGCTGCTGTGTCTATCTGGAAAACCGCATTCACGCTGCAACAAATCCACGACTTCTGCCGCAACACCATGGTGGAATTGCTGGATATCCGCTTCACCGAAATCGGCGACGATTACCTCATCGCGACCATGCCGGTCGATCACCGCACCCACCAGCCCACCGGCATCCTGCACGGCGGCGCCTCGGTGGTGCTGGCGGAAACCGTGGGCAGCATGGCAGCGCAGATGGCGGCTGTTCCCGGCTGCCGGGTGGTGGGCCTGGATATCAATGCCAATCACCTGCGCAGCTTGCGCAGCGGAACCGTGACCGCCGTCGCCCGCCCGCTGCATGTCGGGCGCAGCACTCATGTGTGGGAAATCCTGCTGAGTGATGAGGCCGGGCGCAAGGTCTGTGCGTCGCGGCTGACCATGGCGGTGCTGCCGCCGGATGCGGCGACAGCGAGCACCTAGCCATGCTGGAAACTAGCACACGCCGCAATATCGTCCTGATCGGTATGGCCGGTGCCGGCAAGAGCACCGTGGGCGTGCTGCTGGCCAAACGTAGCGCCCGCGACTTTGTCGATACCGACGTGCTGATTCAGGCCCGCGCCGGCCGCCCGCTGCAGCAGATCGTGGACGGCGACGGTTACCTGGCGCTGCGCGCCATCGAGGAGCAGACCCTGTTGGGCCTGGAACTGGAGGGCCATGTCATCGCCACCGGCGGCAGCGCGGTGTACAGCGAGGCCGCCATGGCCCACCTGGGGCAGCACGGCGTACGGGTGCTGCTGGACCTGCCGTTGGCGGAGGTGGAACGGCGGGTGAGCGATATTGGCAGCCGCGGCCTGGCACGCCGCCCCGGCCAGAGCCTGGCCGACCTCTACCGCGAGCGGCTGCCGCTGTACCGGCGCCACGCCGATATCACCGTTGACTGCGAGGGACTGGATGCCGATGCCGTGTGCCTGGCGGTGCTGGCGGCGCTGGGCGAAGCGCCGGTATGACCAGTTGGACCAGGAACTCAGCCGCAACGCAGCGCTTTGCTATTTGCCGGCGGAGGTAGCACTATTATCGGCTGATTGTGGTACCTATAAGAGAATCGAATAATGAATACCCTCAAGCGCTATTTTGTCATGCCCTACCTGCTGGCCTGCCTGGTGGCCGGCGTTCACGCGCTGTGGCGAGTCGCCACCGACGAGCAACTGAGCCTGGGCTGGTTGGGCGCTGCCATTGCGCTGTGGCCCATGCTGGGCTTCATGATTTATCTGGCGCTGTCCGGCAGCGCGCGCACCTCGCGCTATATGGCGCCGCAGCTGGCTGGTGCCCTGGTGGGCGGCGCGCTGGCCGCCTACGAACTGAAAGATCCACTGGCTACATTCTATGCCCTGGGGCTGGGGCTGCTGGGCGTGCTGGCCTACGTGTTCTGGTACTCCAACCTCGGCCGCGGTGACAACGCGGTGCTGCGGGTCGGTGGCCAGCTGCCGGACTTCGAGCTGGAAAACGTGGACGGCGACAGCGTGTCGTCCGAGAGCTTCCGTGGCCGCAAGACCCTGTTTATGTTCTACCGCGGCAACTGGTGCCCGCTGTGCATGGCACAGATTCGCGAAGTGGCGGCCCAGTACCGGGCGCTGCACGAGCGCGGCGTCGACATCGTGCTGGTCAGCCCCCAGGACCACGACAATACCCGCTCGCTGGCCGAGAAATTTGACGTACCGATGCAGTTCTTTGTCGACCGTGACAGCCGCGCCGCGGCGGCGCTGGAGATCCTGCACCAGGACGGTGTCGCCGCCGGCATCACCGGCTACGGCCAGGACACGGTCTACCCCACGGTGCTGATTACCGATGAGGACAACCGCATTCTGTTTGCCGACCTCACCGACAACTACCGCGTGCGCCCGGAGCCCGAGACTTTTGTACGCGTACTCGACGGCGAGCCGGTCGGTGTTTGAGCCGGGCGCGCCGGAGCAGCGCACCATTCACCCGGCGGCCACCGCCGTGCTGTTGCGCGACAGCAGTGACGGACTGCAAGTGCTGATGCTGCGTCGCCACCGCGATCTGGCGGTGCTGGGTGGTGCCTGGGTATTCCCCGGCGGCCGCCTCGACGATGCCGACTACGCCGGCGATGCCGCTGACCACGAGGCGGCGGCGCGCCGCGCGGCCCTGCGCGAAACCCGCGAAGAGGCGGCGCTGGCGGTGCTGGAGAACAGTCTGCAGCTGATCTCGCACTGGACCACCCCGGCCCAGGCCAAGCGCCGCTTCGCCACCTGGTTCTATTTGGGTGAGGCCGACGACCACCGGGTGGAGGTGGACGGCGGCGAGATTGATCACCACCGCTGGGTGGCGCCCGCGGTGGTGCTCAGCGAGCACCGCGCTGGCCAAATGGAGCTGATGCCGCCCACCGTGGTGACCCTGACCGAACTGCAGGGCTGCGCGGATATCGCCGCCGCCCGCGCCTTTTACGCGGCGCGTGAGGTGCCCTTCTTTGAGCCGCGCATGGCCACCCTGGACGATGCCATCTGCATGCTCTACCAGGGCGATGCCGGCTACGAATCTGTGGATGCGGCGGTGCCCGGCCCGCGCAACCGCTGTTGGCTTGAGGCCGGGGGCATCTGGCGCTTTGAGAGTTCTCAGTAACACACGTCGATACTGACCAGAGGGGAGCACACATGGACCGCGACTACCCACTCAAACCCGTCGCCATTGGCCGCCGCAGTCGCCGCCGGG
>JBFHRT010000156.1:0-5668 GCA_041591575.1 Spongiibacteraceae bacterium | reverse complement strand
GCCGGCCTTGAGATAGGCCTCGCGGTCGACAATACCCTGCTCGCGCCAGCGCTCTACGTTGGGCGCAATTTCCTTGTCCAGGAACTTGCGGTAGGCGTCGCGGAACATCTGCTGTTCTTCAGTGAAGTTGCGGGGAAGCATAGTAGCTCCGTTAGTTATGTGGGCGGCCCGCTGACGGACCGCCACGCTGTTAAAGACTCTGGAAAGGTCGGACGCCAGAAGTCTGACGTCTGACGCTTTCGCTTACGCGAACAGCTCGCCCTTGGCCGCCTTGTCCAGCAGCAGCTGGGGCGGGTTGAAGCGCTCGCCGTACTTCTCGGCCAGTTCGTTGCAGCGGTCGGCAAACTGTTGCACGCCGTAGGTGTTGATGTACTGCAATACACCGCCGGTGTGGGGCGGGAAGCCGATGCCCATGATGGAGCCGATGTTGGCGTCGGCGACGGTGTTCATCACGCCCTCTTCATAGCAGCGCAGCGACTCGACGATCTGACGGAACAGAAGGCGGTCCTTGATGTCCTGCAACGGCAGGCTGACCTCGGCGTTGTAGTACCAGTTGTAGATTTCCGGCCACAGGTATTTCTGGCCTTCCGCCGGGTACTCATAGTAACCGCCACCGTGGGCGCGACCGGCGCGCTGGTACTCATCGATCATTTTCTTGGCCAGACGGTAGCCGGCATTGTCGACACCGAACTCCTGCTCCAGACGCGCGTCCAGTTCGCGGTTGGTCTCGTTGGCCTTGACCGTGAGCTGCTGGCTGACTTCGTCTTGCACCGCCAGCGGGCCAACCGGCATGCCTACCTGCTTGCCCAGGTTTTCGATCAGTGCCGGGTCCAGGCCCTCTTCCAGCAGCAGCGCGCCCTCGTCGATGTAGGTGGCGAATACGCGAGAAGTGAAGAAACCGCGCGAGTCGTTGACCACGATGGGCGTTTTCTTGATTTGCTGCGAGTAATCGAAGGCGCGGGCCAGGGTTTCGTCGGAGGTGTTGTCGCCGACGATGATTTCCACCAGCGGCATCTTGTCGACCGGCGAGAAGAAGTGAATGCCGATAAAGTTTTCCGGCTTCTCGGAAGGCTCGGCCAGCAGGGTGATGGGCAGGGTGGAGGTGTTGGAGCCCCACACGCCATTCTCTGCCAGCAGCGGTTCCAGCTCGCGAGTCATCTGGTGCTTGAGGTCAACGTTCTCGAATACGGCCTCGATGATCAGGTCACAGCCCTTGAGCGCTTCGGCTTCGGCAGTGGCGGTGATCAGACCCAGAGTCTCGGCCATTTTCTCTTCGGTCATGCGGCCCTTGGCCACGGCCTTGGCCAGCAGCTTCTCGCTGTAAGCCTTGCCCTTGTCGGCGGCTTCCTGGCTAATGTCTTTGAGTACCACTTCAATGCCGGCGCGGGCCGACACGTAAGCGATGCCCTGACCCATCATGCCGGCGCCGAGCACGCCCACTTTCTTGACCTTGGATTTTTCCACGCCCTGGGGACGGCTGCCGCCGCCGTTGACCTGGTTCATCTGCAGGAAGAAGGTCATCAGGTTTTTGGCCTGGGGCGTGGTCACCAGCGCAGCCAGGCCGCGGCTCTCGATGCGCAGCGCGGTGTCGAAATCCACGCGCAGGGTGTTGGCCACTACGTCCAGAATTTTCTCCGGCGCCGGCACCAGGCTGCGGGATTTTTTCAGCAGCATGGGAATCGCGCCTTGGATCATCTGCGCTATCTTGGGATTGCGGATGTCGCCGCCGGGGATCTTGAAGCCCTTCACGTTCCAGGGGTTCTGGGCCTCGGGGTTGGCCTTGATCCAAACCTTGGCCTTGGCGATCATGTCGTCGGCATCTTCCGCCAGCTCTTCAATCAGGCAGGCCGCCAGCGCTTTCTGGGCGTTGAAGCGGGTGCCTTCCAGCAGCGGCATGATGGCCTTCTCTACACCCAGCTTGTTGACCAGGCGCACGATGCCGCCACCGCCGGGCAGCAGGCCCAGGCTCACTTCCGGCAGGCCGACCTGCACCGCCTGGCTGTTCAGCGCCACGCGGTAGTGACAGGCCAGGCAGATCTCGTAGCCGCCACCCAGGGCGGCGCCGTTGATGGCCGCCACCACCGGCCGGCCCAGCTTCTCCAGGCGGCCGAGCATGGCCTTGATGTCTTCACACATCGTAAACAGGGCTTGCTCGTCCTGCCCCGGCACCGCCTTGAGCATGTTCTTGATGTCGCCGCCGGCGAAGAACGTCTTCTTGGCCGAGGTCAGCACCACACCGGCGATGTCCTCGCGCTCCGCCTCCAGGCGGTCGATGGTGGCGCTCATCAGTTCGATGTACTCGTCGTTCATCGCATTGACCGGACCACTCATGTCCATGGTCACGGTAACGATGTTGTCGGCGTCTTTCTCGTAGTGAAATTGTCCAGTCATGGGATTTACCTGCTTTTCAAATTTTGTCCGTAATTGGTGTTCGCGGCGCTGTAGCTAGTGGTCGGACGTCTGAAGTCGGACGTCGGACGCAGTTGCCGTTAGCTTCAGACGTCAGACTTCCGACGTCCGACCGTCATTCACACCCGCTCCACAATGGTGGCGATACCCATGCCGCCACCCACGCACAGGGTGACCAGGCCGTAGCGCTGGTTGCGGCGCTCCAGCTCGTCCAGCACGGTGCCGACCAGCATGCCGCCGGTGGCGCCCAGCGGGTGGCCCATGGCGATGGCGCCGCCGTTGACGTTGATCTTTTCCCAGGGTGCGCCAGTGTCTTTCTGGAAGCGCATGGCCACCGAGGCGAAGGCCTCGTTGATTTCGAACAGGTCGATGTCGTCAATGCTCAGGCCCGCTTTCTCCAGCACTTTCCAGGTGGCCGGCGCCGGACCGGTGAGCATGATGGTGGGCTCGGAGCCGGTGACGGCGGTGGCGACGATGCGGCCGCGGGCCTTCAGGCCCAGGTCCACACCGGCCTTCTCGCTGCCGATCAGCACCGCGGAGGCGCCGTCGACGATGCCGGAGGAGTTACCGGCATGGTGGCGGTGATCGATGCGCGCCACCTGCGGATATTTCTGCAGGGCGATGTCGTCGTAGCCAAATGAACCCATGAACTCGAAGGAGGGCTTGAGCTTGGCCAGGCCCTCTACGGTGGTGTCGGGCTTGATGAATTCGTCGCGCTCGAGAATGACAATGCCGTTTTCGTCGCGCACCGGGATCATCGAGCGGTCGAAGTAACCGGCGTCGCGGGCGGCGGCCGCGTTCTTCTGGGAGCGCACGGCGAAGCCGTCCAGGTCCTCGCGGGAGAAGCCTTCCATGGTGGCAATCAGGTCAGCGCCGATGCCCTGGGGCACAAAGGCGGTGTCGATGGCGGTGGCGGGATCTTCACCCCAGGCGCCACCGTTGGCACCCATGGGTACCCGCGACATGCACTCGACGCCGCCGGCCACCACCAGCTCTTCCCAGCCGGAAGCGATCTTCATCGCCGCCAGGTTGACTGCTTCCAGGCCGGAGGCGCAGAAGCGGTCCAGCTGTACGCCGGCCACCGACTCGGCCCAGCCCGCTTTCATGGTGGCGGTCTTGGCAATACAGGCGCCCTGCTCACCCACCGGCATCACACAGCCCATCACCACGTCGTCGACGCGGGAGGTATCCAGCTCATGGCGGTCGCGCAGGCCGTTGAGCAGGCCCGCCAGCAGATCCACCGGCTTCACCTCGTGCAGTGAACCGTCTTTCTTGCCCTTGCCGCGCGGTGTGCGCACGGCGTCGTAGATAAATGCTGTATTGCCCATAGCGAAGTCCCAGTTGGATTGTGAATTTAACGTGGACCAAGACTCGCCCCTGGCGGGCCTGCATACAATGATTGGCAATGACAGCGAGTTGACATTTCCTTACACAAGCGGGAGCCTAGGCGCAGACAATTGGCACGCTGGCGCAGCCGGAAAAATCCTGGCGCGTGCCGCCAACCCAATGGGAGCTCCGTGGACAACCGCAGTATTTCGATGGCCTTTGTGCGCGCGCTACTGGCCCACAGCGGCGCAGATCGCTACCAGTTGCTGACAGATGCCGACATTCCGCCGGCACTACTGGACAGCGGCCGCGCCCGCGTGTCGGCGGCGCAGTTCGCGCGTCTGTACGATGGCGTGATCCAGGCGCTGCAGGATGAATCGGCCGGATATTACCGCCATCCGATGAAACCGGGCTGCTTCCACACCATGGCGCGCTACCTGTTGGAGGCCGTTGATTTGGGCCAGGTGCTGGCGCGCCATGTGGAATTTATGAATCTGTTCGACACCGGTTTTGAACTGCAGCTGATCGAGCGCGGCGGCCGCGTGGCGCTGCGCCAGCAGCCGGGAGCCGGCATGCAGTTCCCACCCTGGGTGTACGAGCAGCACCTGATGAGCAGCCACCGTTTTTTCAGCTGGCTTACCGGCACGCCGCTGCCGCTACTGGCGGTAAACCTCAACTACCCACCGCCACCCCACCGCGAGGAATACCACTACCTGTTCTTCTGCTCGCGCCACTTCGACCAGCCCCACAGCGAGATTGTGTTCGAACGGCGGCTGCTGGAGTTGCCGGTGGTCAAGGGCGCGGCGGAGCTGGAGGATTTTCTCAGTCGCGTCCGCTACGAGATGCTGCACGCGCCGACCCGGGAGAAGAGCTACACCGAGCAGATACGGCGCTATATCAAGAAATCACTGCCGGAACTGCCCAGCTACGAGCACATCGCCGAATCGCTGGGACTGACCGCCCAGACCCTGCGCCGGCGCCTGCGTGAGGAGGGCTGCGACTACCGGCAGATACGCAACGAGCTGATTCGCGACATGGCCATCGACCAGCTCTGCCACGGTGACGCCGACGTCAAGCAAATCAGCTACCGGCTGGGGTTTTCCGAGCCCAGCGCCTTTATCCGCTCGTTCAAGAAATGGACCGGCAGCACGCCCAATAGTTATCGGGAGAGTCATCGGGGTTGAGGCGCTGCCGGACAGTAGCTTTGATTTAGTCTCTGCCAACGGATGGAGATTGCCGCGTCACCCAGTCGCGAAAAGCGCGACTGAGTTCCTCGCAATGACGCCTCCAGTAGATGGTGCGGCGTTTCGCTTTACCTCCGTCATCGCGAGGAGCGAAGCGACGCGGCGATCTCCATCCGGTCACTGCCACACTGAAGGAGATTGCCGCGTCACCCAGCCGCAAAAACGCGGCCGGGTTCCTCGCAATGACAGGCTTTGAACTTTCGTCATCGCGACGACCGCCATCCCCCCGTCATCGCGAGGAGCGAAGCGACGTGGCGATCTCCATCCGCTCACGGCCAGCCCAGACGAGATTGCCGCGTCACCCAGCCGCAATAACGCGGCCGGGTTCCTCGCAATGAAAGGCTTTAAAACTTCGTCATCGCGACGACCGCCATCCCCCCGTCATCGCGAGGAGCGAAGCGACGCGGCGATCTCCCTCCGCTACTGCCACGTTTTAGTCACTGCGAAAGCTATGAATCGCTGCCAGTCAACGCTTGATAGGTGGAGTAGCGCGGATTGTCGATGGCCAGCTTGCCCAGACTGATGCGCTCCAGCAGCGCCAGCAAGTCACTGTCGTCGGCGGCCAGCTCGCCGCTGTCGAGGCGGCGGATCAGCTCGGCGTTGAGTTCCGCCTCGTCGCCGTTGCGGCCGAGATACTCCACCAGCAGCGCCTGTTCCTCGCCGGAACGGGCGTCACCCTGCGCCAGTTC
>JBFHRT010000155.1:0-5681 GCA_041591575.1 Spongiibacteraceae bacterium | reverse complement strand
CTTCCTCAAGCTGTGCCAGGACCGCCCCAACCTGACGGTGGAAACCGGCGCGCTGAGTACCCGCATCGAGCTGGAAGGCAAGCGTGCGGTGGCGGTGCACTTCCGCCAGAACGGCCAGGACCGCGTCGCCCGCTGCCGCGCAGAGATCATTCTCTGCGGCGGCTCCATCAACTCACCGCAGCTGCTGGAACTGTCGGGCATCGGCAACGGTGACCACCTGCAGCAGATGGGCATCAACACCGTGCAACACCTGCCCGGCGTGGGTGAAAACCTGCAGGACCACCTGACCATCAACACCCAGTGTGCACTGGAGGGCGTACCCACCTTCCACGAAGAGCTCAAGCCACTGCAGATGATGAAAAACCTGGCCAAACTGGCCTTCCAGCGCAAGGGCCTGCTGATTCACCCGGCCTCCCAGGTCGGTGCCTTCTTCCGCAGTGGCGACGATATCGAGCGCCCGGATTGCCAGATCCACTTCACTCCGGCCGCTGGCGAGCCCGACGAGAAGGGCAACATCAAGCCACTGCCCGGCACCACCGCCACCGTGTGCTACCTGCGTCCCACCAGCCGCGGCAGCACGCACATCAAGGCGCGCAATCCCGAGACCGTGCCCGCCATCCGCGCCAATTACCTGGATACGGAAAACGACCGCCAGCGCAGCATCGCCGCCGTGCGCAAGACCCGCGCCATCTACGATGCTCCCAGCCTGGCCAAGTACCATCGCGGCGAGATGCTGCCGGGGCCCGCGGTACAGAGCGACGAGGATATTCTGGAGTTTATCCGCGAAAAGTCTGAGTCGGTGTACCACCCGGTAGGTACCTGCAAAATGGGCAATGGCGATGACGCCGTGGTCGACGACCGCCTGCGCGTGCGCGGCATTGAGGGCCTGCGCGTGGCCGACGGCTCCATCATGCCCAACATTCTATCCGGCAACACCAACGCCACCTGCGTATTGATCGGTGAACGCTGCGCGGATTTCATCCTCGGCGGCGAATAATAGGAGATTCAGCTTATGACTGCCCAAGCCAATATCGAAAGCGTAGCCGCACCGCTGCGCGCCACCCTCGACAAGCAGCGCGCCGCCTTTGAGGCCGAAGGCGAAGTCGCTTTGGAAACCCGCATTGATCGCCTCAACCGCTGTATCGCCATGCTGGTGGATCACCAGGACGAGATCTGCGCTGCGGTCAATGAAGATTTCGGCTGCCGCTCGCGCCACGTCACCCTGATGACCGATATCTTCACCTCGGTCAATACCCTCAAGTTCACCAAAAAGCACCTGAAAAAGTGGATGAAGCCCGAGCGCCGCAAGGCGCCGGTGCCGATGAACCTGTTCGGTGCCTCCAGCCGCATCTACTACCAGCCCAAGGGCGTGATCGGCATCATGACCCCCTGGAATGTGCCGGTAAACATGATCTTCAGCCCGCTGGCCGACGCGCTGGGCGCCGGCAACCGGGTGATGATCAAACCCTCGGAATTCACGCCGAAAACCGCCGAGGTGATGCAGCGCCTGCTCGCCGAGTACTTTGAGGAATCCGAAGTGGCCGTGGTCACCGGCGATGCCGCCGTTGGCGCCGCCTTCAGTGCACTGCCGCTGGACCACATCATCTTCACCGGCGCCACCAGCATCGGCAAGTTGGTGATGAAATCCGCCGCGGAAAACCTCACCCCAGTGACCCTGGAGCTGGGTGGCAAATCGCCAGTGATCGTCTCCGACAGCTGCGACATCAACGAGGCAGCGGAAAAAATCATCACCGGCAAATCGATGAACGCCGGCCAGCTGTGCATCTCGCCAGACTACTGCTTTGTGCCCGCCAGCCGGCTGGAAGCCTTTATCACCGCTTGCAAGCAGACCATTGCCGCGCAGTTCCCGACCATTGCCAACAACCCCGATTTTGTATCAGTGATCAACGAGCGCCACTTCGACCGCATCAAGGGCTACATCGACGACGCTCGTGACAAAGGCGCCCGTGTCGAGGCACTGAACCCGGCGAGTGAAGACTGGGATGACCGCGCGCGCCACAAGATTCCGCTGCACCTGGTGGTAGAACCCAGCGATGACATGCTGTGTATGCAGGACGAAATCTTTGGCCCCATTCTCAACATCAAGACCTATCGCGTGCTGGACGACTGTATCCGTTACATCAACGCCCGCCCGCGTCCGCTGGCCTTTTACTACTTCGGCAAAGACAAGGTCGAGCAGGAACATGTGCTGACCAGTACCATTGCCGGCGGTGTCTCGATCAATGACGTGGCCATGCACTTCGCCTGCGACGACCTGCCCTTTGGCGGCGTCGGCCCCAGCGGCATGGGCAACTACCACGGTTTCGAGGGCTTCAAGACCTTCAGCCACGCCAAGGCCGTGTTCAAACAGGGCCTGGTCAACCTGCCGAAGCTGGCCGGCACCCTGCCGCCCTTCTCCGACAAGGTCGACAAGCTGATGGCGCAACAAATCAAAAAATAAGCACCCTGCCGAAGGCGACAGCCGCGGTCGCGAACTCTGCCCGCGGCTGTCGCCGGCGCTCTCCCTGCACTACAATCGAGTAGACAGGAGCGCGCCATGACCCAGCCGTTTGCCAACCGCCGCGCCGCCGGCGTGGCCCTCGCCCAATCCCTAGACGACTACCGCAACACTGCGGACCTGCTGGTACTGGCCCTGCCCCGGGGCGGCGTGCCGGTGGCCTTTGAAGTCGCCTCCGCCCTCAACGCCACCCTCGACGTGATGCTGGTGCGCAAGCTCGGTGTGCCCATACAGCCGGAATTGGCCATGGGCGCCATCGCCAGCGGCGGCATCTGCGTGTTCAATGACCAGGTGCTGAAACTGGTGGGCCTCAACCAGGCCCAGCTCGATGCGGTGATCGAGCGCGAGCGGCAAGAACTGCAGCGACGCGAACAGGCCTATCGCGGCGAGCGCCCGGCGCCGGCGATTCGCGACCGCACGGTGATTCTTATCGACGACGGCATTGCCACCGGCTCCAGCATGAAGGCTGCCATTCAGGCCTTGCAAAGCCAGCGTCCGGCCAGGCTGGTGGTCGCGGTACCGGTGGCACCGGCGCAAACCGTCGCCGAATTCCAAAAACTGGTCGATGATTTTGTATGCCCGCTGGCACCGGTCAACTTTTCCGCCGTGGGCCAGTGGTATGTGGACTTCGACCAGACCAGCGACAGCGAAGTGCGCGAGCTGTTGGCGCGGCAGGCTCAAGGGCGGGCGAATTGAATTGATGCCGCTTAACGCTGGACGGGAGACGGGAGACGGGAGACGGGAGACGGGAGACGGGAGACGCAAAAGCGGCTCACCACAGAGATAAACGAATTTTTTCGCCAAGCCAGACATAGGTCCGCATAAGCGCTTTCTCAGCGTTGCGGACGTCCGCCGGAAACTCAAAACGTAGGGTGCGCTGTGCGCACCGTTTAGCAGTCGGGTAATGACGGGCGCTTGGGGCGTACAAACAACTCTCGACAACGCCGCGCCATTAGCGTCCGACGTCAGACCTCAGACTTCCGACCGCTTTTATCCAAGCCTTTCAAATCCGCAATAATCCCCGGCCACACATCCGGCTCGGTGCTGTAGGGCGCATAGATACTGAGGCGGTCGGCATGGGCGCCGTATTTGGCGTGCAATTTGCCCGCGATTTCGCCGGGCTCGCCACAAACCGCGAAGTGGTTGATGAAATCATCGTCGATCAGCGTACTCATTTCCTCCCAGCGCCCCTCCTTGGACAGGGCGTTGAGCTCCGGCTGCAGTTCGCCATAGCCCACGCTCTCCATCGGCGGCTTGTACGCCGGTGTTGACCCATAAAAAGCCAGCAGACTGGTTACCGTGGCCTTGGCCGCGGCGTACTCGGCCTCGTTGTTGCCGGTAATGCAGATGGCAGCAACCTGCAGGATGAAATCCTCACGCGAGCGCTGAGAGCGATCCAGGCCGCGCTGCACCGCCGGCAGCTGGCGCTGCTCGACAAAAGACAGGGTATTGAAGGGATGCACGATCAGGCCGTCGGCCACCTCGCCCGCCACCTCAGTCATTTTCGGCCCCAGCGCGCCGAGCAGAATCGGTGGCACACCGGCCTCCAGCGGCCCCGGATTGAACATCGGCGTCATCAGGGTGTGGCGGTAGTAGTCACCGCGAAAATCCAGCGGCTCGCCGTGCTGCCAGCAGTTGAAGAAGGCTTTCACCGCCTGGATATACTCGCGCATGCGCGGCGCCGGCGGATCAAAATCCAGCCCGAAACGCTTTTCAATATGGGCCTTGATCTGCGGACCAATGCCCAGCAAAAAACGGCCGCCAGAAAAACGCTGCAAGTCGAAGGCCTGGTAGGCGATATGGGCCGGGTTGCGGGGAAAGGCCACGGCGATGCCAGTGGCGATGTCCAGCTGCGGGCAGGCCTGGGAGGCTAGCGCCAGCGGCAGAAACGGGTCGCGACTCCCCTCCAGGGTATAGATGCCGTCGTAACCGGCCTCACTCAGCCGCGCTGCCTCGCGGGCGGCATCAGTCATCTCTGCGTAAAAGGGCCCGTCGATTTTCAAATGCCTTACTCCCACTCTCCGGATCGGCTACACTGGCGCCCCCGTGTGCGCCCTTCTCACCCGATCGTTTCACTATGTGGTCGTATTGTCAAATAACATCTGGCGTACTACAGTCTGATTGAGGATAGAGAGCAGAGCTGCAACGTGTCTGACCAACCCAACGCCAGAGAGCTGAAAAAACAGCGCACACGCCAGCGCATTCTCGACGCCGCCATCACCGTTTTTGCCGAGGCTGGTTTCGAGGCCGCCTCCATGGGCAGTATCGCCACCCGCGCCGGCGTTAAAAAAGCCCTGGTGCAATATCACTTCGAAACCAAGCTCAATCTCTGGCAGGAGGCGGTCGACGCCCTGTGGCTGCAACTGGAGGTGCTGGACAACCGCCTGCCAACGCTGCCGGAAGCGCCAAATGCCGAGCAGGAGC
Organism: Spongiibacteraceae bacterium; assembly: GCA_041591575.1. Taxonomy (GTDB): domain Bacteria; phylum Pseudomonadota; class Gammaproteobacteria; order Pseudomonadales; family Spongiibacteraceae; genus JBFHRT01. The sequence continues at coordinate 739 of JBFHRT010000155.1, read as the reverse complement.
GAGGGTATATCCGCGAAGTATTTCGCCAGCTGATTCGCTTTGCCAAGGACCATCCGGCCTGGGTGGGAGTGATGTTCCGCGAAGCGGCGACACCGGGGCCGCGGCTGGACTGGCTGGTGGAGCGCCACCTACGCCGCAACTTCAATGACGGCATCAAACTGATCAGCATGGCTCAGGAGCACGGCCTGCTGCCTCCGGGCTCGCCGCTGCACATCATCCACATCATCTCCGGCGCCCTCACCTACCCGCTGCTGGTGGCACCGCTGACTCAGCGCGTCACCGGGGTGGATATGACCAGCGACGAAGAGCTGGATATCACCGTGGATATGCTGATGGGAATGCTGAGTCCGAAAAGCTAGCTATACGCTGGACGGGAGACGGGAGACGCAAAACTGAAACGCGGAACCCCGTAGGGTGCGCCATGCGCACCGTAATGCCGCGCTACGCAAACACCGCAAATCGGTGCGCACGGCGCACCTTACGCTTGCCATCCAGCTGCCAGCACTGCGCACCCGGCTTTTGCGTCTCCCGTCTCCCGTCAAGCGTCCGACCGCGAACTCTCCAGCAAAAACCGCAGCACCAGCCGGTTAAACACCGCCGGCTTGTCAGCGTGCAGCCAGTGCCCTGCCCCCTGTATCACCTTGACCTGACAGCCGGGGAACAGTCGCATAATGGGTCCCCTTGCCTCTTCGGTGATGTAGTCTGACTCCTCACCTTTGATAAACAGCACCGGCCCGAT
>JBFHRT010000154.1:0-5723 GCA_041591575.1 Spongiibacteraceae bacterium | reverse complement strand
GATTTGCCGGAGCCGGACACGCCGGTGACGCAGGTCATCAGCCCCAGTGGGATCTCCAGCGTCACGTCCTGCAGGTTGTTGCCGCTGGCGCCGCGCAGCCGCAGCTGTTCGCCGTTGCCGGCCTGCCGCTGCGGCGGCACCGCGATGTTCTGGCGGCCGGACAGGTACTGGCCGGTCAGTGACTGCTTGGACGTGAGAATGTCCTTGAGGGAGCCCTGGGCCACCACCTCGCCGCCGTGAACGCCGGCGCCGGGGCCGATGTCGACGATGTGATCGGCATGGCGGATGGCGTCTTCGTCGTGCTCCACCACGATCACGGTGTTGCCCAGGTCGCGCAGATGGATCAGGGTCTTGAGCAGGCGCTCGTTGTCGCGCTGGTGCAGGCCGATGGAGGGCTCGTCGAGAATATACATTACGCCCACCAGGCCGGCGCCGATCTGGCTGGCCAGGCGGATGCGCTGGGCCTCGCCGCCGGACAGGGTCTCGGCGCTGCGGTCCAGGGTCAGGTAGTTAAGACCCACGTCTACCAGGAAGCTGAGGCGCTCGCGCAGCTCCTTGAGAATCTTTTCGGCGATCTTGCCGCGGCGTCCCTCCAAATGGAGGGCGGCGAAGTAGTCGCGGGCCTCGCCTACCGGCAGCGAGGTGATGGTGGGCAGGCTGCGGTCCTCGATAAACACGTGGCGCGCCTCGCGGCGCAGGCGGGTGCCGGCGCAGTCGGGGCAGGGCTGGGTGCTGAGGTACTTGGCCAGGTCCTCGCGCACGGTCTGCGACTCGGTCTCGCGGTAGCGGCGCTCCATATTGGGAATCACGCCCTCGAAGCGGTGCTTGCGCTTGAAGCTGTCGCCGCGGTCGTTGATATAGGTGAAGTTCAGCTCTTCGTCGCCACTGCCCTGCAGCACCACCTGCCGGTGCCGGTCGTCCAGCTCCTCGAAGGGCTGGTCGATGTCGAAGCCGAAGTGCTCGGCCAGTGAGGTCAGCAGGTGGAAATAGTACACGCTGCGGCGGTCCCAGCCGCGGATGGCGCCGCTGGCGAGGCTGGCCTCCGGGTGCTGGACGATGCGCGTTGGGTCGAAGTACTGGCGCACGCCGAGGCCGTCGCAGCTGCTGCAGGCACCCACCGGGTTGTTGAAGGAGAACAGTCGCGGCTCCAGCTCGCTGAGGCTGTAGCCGCAGTGGGTGCAGGCGAAGCGGGAGGAGAACATCAGCTCCTCACCGTCGCCGTCCAGCGGCGCGATGGCGGCACTGCCGTCGGTCAGCTCCAGCGCGGTCTCGAAGGACTCGGCCAGGCGCAGCTGCAGTTCGGAATCCACCCGCACCTTGAAGCGGTCCACTACTACATCGATGTCGTGCTTTTTCTTCTTGTCCAATTTGGGTACGTCATCGAGGTCGCAGATAATGCCGTCGATGCGCGCGCGCACGAAGCCCTGGCTGCGCAGCTGCTCGAGGGTGTGTAAGTGCTCACCCTTGCGGTTGCGAACCAGCGGCGCCAGCAGCATCAGCTTGCTGCCCTCGGGCATCGCCATCACCGCATCCACCATCTGGCTAACGGTCTGGGCCGCCAGCGGCTGGTCGTGCTCGGGGCAGCGCGGCTCGCCGGCGCGGGCATAGAGCAGGCGCAGGTAATCGTAGATCTCGGTGATGGTACCCACGGTGGAGCGCGGGTTGTGGGAGGTGGACTTCTGCTCGATGGAGATGGCCGGCGACAGCCCCTCGATATGGTCGACGTCGGGCTTTTCCATCATCGACAGGAACTGGCGGGCGTAGGTGGACAGCGATTCCACATAGCGGCGCTGGCCCTCGGCGTAGAGGGTGTCGAAGGCCAGCGAGGACTTGCCGGAGCCGGACAGGCCGGTGATCACCACCAGCTGGTCGCGGGGGATGTCCAGGTCGATGTTCTTGAGATTGTGGGTACGCGCGCCGCGGACGAGAATTTGATCCATGCTGACCTCTCGAGTGAAGCCCACCAGTATAAAGCGCCGGCACCCGGCGAAGCAAAGCGGGCCGCGGCCTGCGCGGGTTTATGGAGATCGGCGTAGCTGGTAGAATTCGCCCTCGATTTTCCGCTGGCGCGTTCATTGTCCGCCGGCGGTGTCATTTTCCGGTAGTACGGTGGGACACCCCCCTTTGGCAGTCAACGATTCCATGACCTCGGCCGAGCGGCGCTCCGTCGCCTCGCTGGCGCTGCTCTACGCCTTTCGCATGCTGGGCCTGTTTATGGTGCTGCCGGTGCTGGCGCTGTATGCCGAGGACTACAGCGGCAGCACGCCGCTGCTGATCGGCCTGGCGCTGGGCATCTACGGCCTCAGCCAGGCCGGCCTGCAGATTCCGCTGGGCATGCTCTCGGACCGCATCGGCCGCAAGCCGGTGATTGTCGCTGGCCTGCTGTTGTTTGGTGCCGGCAGCCTGCTGGCCGCCAGCGCTGATTCCATCGGCGGCCTCATCGCCGGGCGCTTCCTGCAGGGCGCCGGCGCCATAGCCAGTACCCTCACCGCGCTGCTGGCTGACCTCACCCGCGACCAGCACCGCAGCAAGGCGATGGCGGCACTGGGCGCCAGCATCGGCCTGTCCTTCACCGTGGCGCTGATTCTCAGCCCGTTGCTCAGCGCCTGGCTGGGGCTGTCTGGCTTGTTCGGCCTGACCGCGGCGCTGGCCGCGGCGGGCATCGTCATCGTGCTGTTTGTGGTGCCCACACCGCAGCATATCAGTCGCGACCCGGAGCTGCGCTCAGTGCCGGCGCTGTTGCGCCGTTGCCTGGGTGATCGCGATCTGCTGCGGCTGGATATCGGCATCTTTGCCCTGCATTTCAGCCTCACCGCCATCTTCGTGGTGGTGCCGGGGCTGCTGGAGGACGCCGGCCTGCTGCGCGCTTCCCACTGGCAGGTGTACCTGCCCATCATGCTGCTGTCCTTCGTCGCCATGGTGCCGCTGATGATCGTCGCCGAGCGCCGCGGTCGCGCCAAGGAGCTGTTCCTGGGGGCGGTCACACTGCTGGCGGTGGCGCTGCTGGGTGGAGGTGTGGGCGGCGGCCAGTCCTGGGGGCTGCTGGCGGCGCTGTTCGGCTATTTCCTGGCCTTCAACCTGCTGGAGGCCAACCTGCCGTCGCTAGTGAGCAAGACCGTTTACCCCGGTGGCAAGGGCACCGCCATGGGCGTGTACTCGACCTTCCAGTTCGCCGGCGCCTTCTGCGGCGGTGCCAGTGCCGGCGCCGTGGCCCAGCACTGGGGAGCGGGAGCGGTGTTTGCCCTCTGTGCACTGGTGGCGGCGCTGTGGCTGGTGCTGGCCTGGGGCATGCGTCGGCCGCTGGCGCTGACCAGCTACGCGGTGGACCTGGGCGAGACCGAAGAAACCAGCGAGACCATTGTGCGGCGCCTGCGCGAGCTGCCGGGGGTGCTGGACATCACCGTGATCAGCAGTGAAAAAATCGCCTATCTGCGGGTCAGCGAGCAGTTCGACCAGTCACAGCTGAGCGGTTTTTCGCTGAGCTGACGCCCTATCGGGAATTCGGTATAGTGGGCCATCGCCGCCCCTTGCAGATACGGCAGCACCGCACCGAATATTGATCAAGTATCTTTCATAACGCACATACATCGAGAACTATCGGGAGAAGCGCATGGCGCGTGGCATCAACAAAGTCATTTTGATCGGCAATCTGGGCAACGACCCCGAGACCCGCTACATGCCGTCCGGCGGCGCAGTCACCAACATCACCGTGGCCACCAGCGAGAGCTGGAAGGACAAGAACACCGGCCAGCAGCAGGAGCGCACCGAGTGGCACCGGGTGGTGTTCTTCAACCGTCTGGCGGAGATCGCCGGTGAGTACCTGCGCAAGGGCTCCAAGGTCTATATCGAGGGCAGCCTGCGCACCCGCAAGTGGCAGGGCCAGGACGGTCAGGACCGCTACACCACCGAGATTGTCGCCAGCGAAATGCAGATGCTGGATTCCCGTGGCGGCGGTGCCGGCCAGGGCAACTACGGCGGTGGCGACTACCAGCAGCAGGCTCCGCGCCAGGCGCCCCAGTCCGCCGCGCCGCGTCAGGCTCCCGCCCAGCAGGCTCCGCAGCAAGCACCCCAGCAGGCGCCGCAGCAGCCCGGTGGCCAGCCCGCGGGTTTCGACGATTTCGACGACGACATTCCGTTCTAAGGAATATCCACGTTTGTGAAAGCCGCGCCCTGAGCGCGGCTTTTTTTTGAGGTTCTTCGCTCCCGCTGCAGCCGACGTCTCCCGGACGCTTGGCTGTGCGACTGAAGTCGCACCTACATCTTGGCGTCTCTCGTCTCTCGTATCCCCATTGCGCAAGAATCTGAGCCTTGTCCTATAGTTAAGCCGAGCCCGGCGCTTGGCCGGGGGAGGGCGACAATGGATCTCGCACTGCGCGAATTCTGGCTACTGGCAATCTACACCTCGGTGGTGCTGCTGCTGATTGGCGCCATGCTCGGCCTTGCCCAATTGCTGGGGCAGCGCCGCCACGACAAGGCCACCGACGAGCCTTTCGAGTCCGGCATCGTCTCGGTGGGCACGGCGCGACTGCGGCTGTCGGTGTCCTACTTCGAGGTTGCCATCCTGTTCGTGATCTTCGACCTGGAAGTGGTCTTTCTCTATGCCTGGGCAGTGGCCTTCCGCGATGTTGGCCTGGCCGGCTTTATCGAGGCACTGATCTTTATCGGCATTCTGCTGGCGGCATTGCTCTACCTGTGGCGCAGCGGCGCCCTGGAGTGGGGCCCTCGCCAGCGCAGCCTGGCGCGGCAGGAGTCGCGCCCATGAGCTGGCAGCTCAGCCCCGCCGACACCATCGCCAGCGACGGCCACGACAACGACAGCGCGCTGGAGCACTTCGTCAAGCAGAGCGTGCTCACCGCCAGGCTGGAACAGCTGCTGTCCTGGGGACGCAAGAACTCGCTGTGGCCCTTCAATTTTGGCCTCAGCTGCTGCTACGTGGAAATGGCCACCGCCTTCACCCCGCGCCACGACATCGCCCGCTTCGGCGCCGAGGTGATCCGCGCCACCCCGCGTCAGGCCGATCTCATCGTCATCTCCGGCACCGTGTTTATGAAGATGGCGCCGGTGGTGCAGCGCCTCTACGAGCAGTTGCTGGAACCGCGCTGGGTGATCTCCATGGGCTCCTGCGCCAATTCCGGCGGCATGTACGACATCTACAGCGTGGTGCAGGGGGTGGATAAGTTTCTGCCGGTGGACGTCTACGTCCCCGGCTGCCCGCCGCGACCGGAGGCGCTGCTGCAGGGCCTAACCCTGCTGCAGGAAGCCGTGGGTCAGGAGCGGCGACCGCTGAGCTGGGTGGTGGACGGCCACGAGGTCTACCGCGCGCCCCAGCCCAGCCAGCGAGATGCGCTGCGCGATGAACGCCAGCGCGCGACAACACTAAGAAGTCCCGACAGCGTTTGAACCAGCGCGCGACTGCCGACCAATAAGCGCAGCGCGCGCCCGACAGGCGACAGCAATGGAGCAGCGTCCCCAACAACAGGCGAGCGGCGGCGAGCAGCGGGCGGAGTCCGGCCTGCTGGCCGAGCTCTATGCCGGTTTCGGCGCCGAGCGCCTCAGCCCCCAGGCCACTGCCGACGATATGCCCACCCTGTGGGTGGAGCGCGAGCAGCTGCGGCCGCTGCTGACTTATTTGCAGCGTGAGCTGCGCCCCGGCTTCGAGATGCTGTTCGACCTCACCGCCATCGACGAGCGCCAGCGCCAGCACCGCCACGGTCAGCCGGCGG
>JBFHRT010000153.1:0-5787 GCA_041591575.1 Spongiibacteraceae bacterium | reverse complement strand
TTGGCCGCAATGCGCCGGCGTTGCCGGGCTCGGCCCACAGGTCCTTGGTATGGAACAACACCGCACCCTGCTCCGCCAGCGCGGTGTCGATTTCGCCGGGAAAGGCCGGTGAACTCACCGACATCAGGTACGCCGACACGTCCTGGTCATTGCCTTCGATCAGGTGGCGATAGACCTCGCCGCTTGGTGTCAGCAGACCCTCGGCATCGTTGGGTCCCGCCGCGAGAACAATGCGGGTGCCATCGACAGACTGGCCGGCATCAAAGAACTTGCGCGAACGGTGGCTGTAGTTCCACCAGGCCGGCGTATCCTGGGCCTGGGCGGTGGGGTGGTCGAAGTCGTGCCCCCTGCCACTGAGCAGCGCCTTGTCAGGATTCGGTGCTACCCCCAGGGTGTCGTAGTCCAGCAGCATGAACAGCAATTCAAAGCCGCCCACCGCATTGTTGTGACCGCGCTGCTTGGTGCCGAGATTGAGCAGCACCTCGGCGCTGAGTGAATCGCCGCCGCGGAATGGCAACCCGCGCTGGGCCATCGGGCTGTTGTCGGCGCCCATCATGATGAAATCGACGTTGGTATTGCCCAGTCCCAGGCTGTTCAGGTCAGTGGCCACCGCGTGGTTGCCGTCGGTGTTTTCCAGCTGGCCACCGTGGCACTGAAAGCAGGCGATACTGCCAATCTCGCCGGTCCAGCGACCCTGCTCATCCTTGAGCTGGCGAAGCCCCATCGGCAGTTTTCCAGAACCGCCGTTGGTCCGATTCGGGTCTTCGCCCGGCAGCGGATAGGGGTTGGAATAACCAGCGGGGTTAAGCCCGTAGCGCAGGGTGTACATGGCATCGAAGTCTTCCGGTGGCTCATCCAGCCCCCAGGCTTCGTAGCTGCGGTAATACTCCTCGGCCGTCATGGTGGCGCGGCTGGCCATGCCCGCGGTCAGAAATTCGCGGCCCCGGGCTTTGCGCAGGCGGTAGTCACCGCAGGTGGAAATATTCTGCTCTTGCTCTGGCAGCTGGGCCTGGCACTCCTCGAAATAGGCATTGAAAAACACCGCCCGGCCTTCGTTGACGCCGGGCACAATGGTGCTGCGCGGGTCTGTCGGCAGGCGGGCACTGTCCGAGCGGCCGGCGCAGTAGGTCTCCCACACATGGGTGGCGCGGGAACTGCCCAGCAGCGGCGGCAGTTCCTCGACCTGCCCGCTGCTGCCCAGCGTACAGTTGTCTGGGTCGTCCCAGCAGCTCAGCAGGGTAAACATGGCGGCATAGCCCTGACTGCCCACTGGCCAGGGCTTGCCACCGCTGTGGGGCTCGGCGTCATCGGCGGGTTCAATGAGCAGGGCATTGCCGGTAACGCCCTTGCCCAGCTGCTGCCAGGCGGCGTAAACGCGCTCGTAGTCCTCGCTGGGGTTCTGGGTCAGCAACAGCCCGCGCCCTTCGTCGGAGTCGGCGACGCCACCGGCGCTGTGGCAGGAACGGCAAACAGCGAGATTGGGCTGCACATTGCTGGCAAAAAACGCCTGTGGACTGCTGGTGTCGCCGCCGCTATTGCCACCGGCGATATCGCGGTGGCCGGATGAGCCGCCACCTGAACCACCGCGGCAACCCGCCAGCAGTATCGCCACGCCCAACAGCGTAATTGTCAGTAAGGTTTTGTTGTTCATCGCATTGTCTCCTGCCCATGCTGCACCCGGCCGCCAGCCACTCGGGCGCTATTGTTATGTCCCGATTCTGCGCCGATGTATGGGCAGCGCTCTTCACAGCAGGCGCCAGCTGCTTACCTTGCGCGCCAGCGGCGTGGGGAACGCGAGACACTTTACGGGAGACGCTTGACGGGAGACGGGAGACGCTTAATGCGGGCTAGCTCGTAGGGTGCGCCGCGCGCACCATTCAGCACGGGGAAGGGACGGCAATAGGCGGTGCGCGCGGCGCACGCTACGGTGTGGCGCTGTCAGCGTTCGACCTCAGGCTTCAGACTCCCGACCGCCTTTCTGTCCTGTCCAGCCAACAAGTTGGCGCGCCGGGGCCGGCGCGGCGGCCGCCATCTTCGTACAGTGTCTCGGTCTATAAACCGCCTATGCGACGAGGAAGGCCATGACTCACACCCGCACCAATAGCCGCGCCGCCCAGATGAGCGACGCGCAGAAATCTGCCCATATCCGCGAGACGGTGCTGGCCGCCGGCGCCGAACTGCGCCAGCGCCACCCGATTCTGCTGCACCAGGACGCCATCGGCCTGGGCATTCTACTGGCGTCGCTGGCTGCCATGGCCGGCTGCGGCTGGCTCTACTACCAGGGCCAGATTTCCGCCTGGGTGTGCATACCGCTGGTGGCGATTTTCGCCTCCTTCACCCATGAGCTGGAGCACGATCTGATCCACCGTATGTATTTCCGCAGCAATGCCTTGATGCACAACCTGATGATGGCGCTGGTGTGGCTGGCGCGGCCCAGCACGGTGAATCCCTGGGTGCGCCGGCACCTGCACCTCAACCACCACAAGCACTCGGGCAGCGAGATCGATATTGAGGAGCGCGCCATCACCAATGGTGAGCGCTGGGGGCTGCGCCGGCTGATCATGCTCGGCGACAACATCCTCGCCATTGTGCTGCGCCTGCACCGCGCGCCCAACCACCGGCTGCGCCTGCGCATGCTCACGCGCGGTCTGGTCGGCTACTTTCCGCTGGGCTGGGCCAACTGGGGGCTGTGGCATGTGTTTCTGGGCTTTCACGGCGCCAATGCCGTGGCGACGCTGCTGGGCAGCCCCATCGCCTGGTCGGCGTCGGTGCTGAACGCGATGAGCTTTGTCGAGTTCATGGTGGTGGTGCTGGTGGGCCCCAACGTGCTGCGCACCTTCTGCCTGCACTTTGTCAGCTCCAACATGCACTACTACGGCGACGTGGAAGCCAATAACGTGATGCAGCAGACCCAGATACTCAATACCTGGTGGATGCTGCCCTTCCAGCTGTTCTGCTTTAACTTTGGCAGCACCCATGCCATCCACCACTTTGCGGTGAAAGAACCCTTCTACATCCGCCAGATGACCGCCAAAACCGGTCATCGGGTGATGCGTGAGATGGGCGTGCGCTTCAACGATACCGGTAGCTTCCGGCGCGCCAACCGCTTTCAGCGCGGCGCCGCCGGCAGCACGCTGGCAATGGAAGGCTGAGCCGCAGAGCGGCCTGGCCAAAACAGGCTGATCAAAAAATGTGCAGCAATGCCACGAAATCGCCCGAGCGTTGTGATATAAACGATGCCTTGTGGCCACTTGGCCCCACTACAGAGCACGGCCCGCGCGACGGCCAATGATCGCCGCGCGCCGGCCGCTAGTATGGACATTCAGCCGTACCGCCGGTGCGGCCGCACATGACGGGATTCAACGCTATGCAAAAACTCTGGTTCTGCCTCACCACTCTGCTGCTGAGCCTCTCGGTTCAGGCCACGACCATTTCTGTTGGCCAGCCGCTGCCCCCGCTCCAGATTCAAAACCACGGCGAACTGCTGCTGGAAGGTGACGAGGTCAGCTACCGCCCCTGGCAGAGTGAGCAGACCCGCGGCCGCATCACCCTGGTGCAGCATCTGGCAGCGCGGCTGTCGGTGAAGGATTTGTACAAGCCCCTGAACGACGCCCTGGAAGCGGCGGCGCCGTCGCCCGACAAGTTCATCGTCACCGCCATCGTCAACCTCGACGACGCGCTGTGGGGCACGTCGGGCATGGCTTTCAGCGAGATGAAAGACAACAAGCGCAAACACCCCACTGCCAGCATCATCGCCGATAAAGACGGCGCCGGTCTGGCCGCGTGGAAACTGCAAGAGAAAGGTGGCGCGCTGATTCTGCTGGATGCCGAAGGCCGCGTGATCTATTTCAAGCAGGGCGCGCTGACCGAGGCGGAGACCGAGCAGCTGGTGACAGAGATTGTGTCCCGGGTTGAGGCTTCGTCCAGCGCCGTGGCCAGCTCCGCGCAATAAACCCTGAAAACACTGAACCCTGAAAACACAGGCGCTCAACACGCCTGCGCCAACGCCTCGGTATTGGCCGGGGCGCTGGCCAACGCCGCGGCGAGTCAGCCCTCGCCGCTCGCTCCCTGCCTGATATACGCCCTGGCCTCGGCCAGCTCAGGGCGCGGCGACTCTCCTGCCACCAACACCAACTCACCGTAGCAGGCCGCCGCCTGCACCGCATCGCCGGCGGCCACCGCCGCGCGGGCACAGCCCAACAGCGTGTTGAAGCGACCGGGCCAGCGCCGGTTGGCCGCCTGATAGGCAGCCAGTGCCAGCGCCGGCTGCTTTTCTGCCAACAGCAAATCACCCAGTGCCTCCTGGGCCGGCAACACAGCACCCGGCGTCACCGGATGCTTTTCTGCCTTGGCCTCCAGTGCGGCGGCCGCACGCAGCTGCTTTTCCGCCTCGGCGGGCTTGCCGCGCGCGCGGGCGATGTGCCCGGCCAGTATCAAACGGTCTATTTCGATATAGCGGGCAAAGGCCTGCTCACCATCCGCCCGCGCACGGTCGGCCAGCGCCAGCATCTTCTTCTCGGCCGCGGCGGCACCCTTGGCATCGCCGCTGTTGGCCAGCCCCAAGCCGCGGCCAAACCAGCTCAGCGACTCGGCCCAGGCAAACTGTTCCCAGGGAATGTCGGCCACCGCCGCCGGCTCAAGCGCCGCTGCCTCGGCCCACTGGCGCCGCTCCACCGCGTAGCGCGCCGGCATCACCGCCAGGTGGAAGGCGCTGATAAAACTGGGTTGATAGCCCTGCATGGCCAGCGCCTCATCCAGTGCCGTCTTGGCCTGCTGGTCTTCGCCCCGCTGCAGGTGGGCATAGACCAGGTAGTCGGCCGCGTGCAGGTAGTGGTGAGACAGCTGCTTGCCAGCGGGGTATTTCAGCGCCGCCGTGGCCGAACGCCGGTTCCAGGCAATGACCTCAGGCCACTCGCCCAGGCGCACAAAGATATGGGTGGGCATGTGCAGCGCGTGTGGCACATCGGGCGCAATATCGGCGTAGCTGCGCACCACCTCCAGCGACTGGCCGGCGCGGTTGTCTACATCGTTGGCGTGGATGGTGTAGTGAATGGCGCCGGGGTGTCGCGGCGAGCGCTGGTGAATGGCCGACAGCACGGCGCCGGCGCGGGCATTGCGGCTCAGCGCGTCTTCGCTCACCGGCGCCAGGGCCAGCTGTGACAGGGCGTAGAAAGCGGCGATCTCAATATCGTCGGGCTCTGCCGTATAGGCCAGCGCCATGCGCTCGGCCCAGCGGTTAATGCGCGTCCACCAGTCGGCGCTGTCAGGCTCGCGATAAAAGGCTTTCGTCGCCGCCAGCAGCGCCCGCTCCCGCCCTGTCGGCGGCTGCAGTTCGTCAGCCTGCTGCACGGCCTGGGCTCCGCGCTGCAAATCCTCGGCACTGGGCCGGGTGGGCCACAACGGCTGAAATAGTGACATCGCCACGCCCCAGTGGGCCATGGCACAGCCGGGATCGCGCTCAATAATATCGCTGAAGGCCTCGCGCGCCTGGGCATACATCATGTGATGCAGCAGCGCCACGGCACGATCGAAGTCAGCCCGCACCGCCTCGGCACAGGACACCTGAAAATCCACATCGCCCAGTGGACTGTTGTCGGAAGGCGCCGCGGTCGCGGCTGTCTCTGGGGTTTTCGCGGTCGCCGGCGCGCTTTCCTCGGTGGTCTTGCGCTCGCAGGCGGCCAGCAACAGGCTGCCCAGCAATGCCACTAGCAGCGCAGAGCGGCGCCCTGAAATACGCTTCATCACTCCCTCCCCGCCGGCCCTGCTCAGGCACCGGCCTGGCAAACC
>JBFHRT010000152.1:0-5860 GCA_041591575.1 Spongiibacteraceae bacterium | reverse complement strand
GTAGGCAGTAACATGACCAGCCTCATCACCGGGCCGCGCCACAGACTCAGCAGCCGCGCCAGCAATGCGCCAATAGCCGCCGCCAGCCCGGCGACGATGCCAATATGCAGGCCGGAGATGGCCAACAGGTGAGTGGTGCCGGTGGCGTTGTAATTGCGCCACTGCTCGCGGTCGATGCCGGACTTGTCGCCGACCAGCAGAGCCAGCAGAAATTCGCTGCGCGGCAGCGGCTGCAGACGCTGCTGTAGGTACTGCTGTAGCTGTTGCCGCTGCCCCCGCCACCACGGTGCCGGCGCCAGTCGCTGGGCTGGCACCGCCCCTTCGGCACCACTGGCACTGATATAACCAGTCGCGTGATAGCCTCGACTCACCAGCCAACGGCCGTAATCAAAGCCGGCAGGGTTGGCAAAGCCGCGAGGTCTTCGCAGTTTCACCTGAAAGCGCCAGTGCTCCCCCACCTTTGGCGGCTCACCGCCATACCAGCTCAAACGCACTCGTCGCAGTGCGAGATCGCAGGCTCCGGCTTGCTTTTGAGCACAACCACTGCGACTCACCTGCAGGTCGAAACGCTGCACCACTCGGCCGCCGCCGTCATTGCCACTGGCCAGTGTCTGCGGCAGGCCGCTAACACGCCCTTCCAGCCACACCGGTTGGCGTTCCAGCGCCGGCGGCAGCAGCCGCGCTGACAGCTGGTGGCCGTGATAGCAGCCCCACAGCAGCCCCAGCGCCAGCAGCGCCGGCCATCGCAACAGCTGCCAGCGCAGGGACAGCAACAGCAGCAGCGCGCCACACGCAGTAGCCACGGTGAGGGGTGGTAGTGTCGGCAGGTATCCAGCCAGCAAAATGCCGGCGGCGATGGCAATCGTCCCTGATGCCATAGCGAAGAACCTCTATAATGTCGCTAACTGGTGAAATACTTAGCTTATAGGCATAATAGGCGCCCGCTAAGGAGTGGCTGTTAGCCAGTGCCCGACGGCCTTCTGGTCGCGGGGCGGTCACACAATCTCATCGTCACAGTGTGTAAATAGAATAGCCTGGATGGCACGCAAACTCTTCAAGCGCTTTCTGCCCGAACACGATCACATCCGCAATCATCCGTCGGTAAAGATCTTCGGCAGCCTTTTGCACGATCCCAACCTGTGGCATCTGAATCGCCGCTCGGTAAGTGTCGCTTTTTTCATCGGGCTGTTTGTGGCCTTCGTACCCCTGCCGATACAGATGTTGATAGCGGCGCTGGCGGCCATTGTCTTCCGCGCCAATCTGCCGCTGTCAGTGATTCTGGTGTGGATCACCAACCCGGTCACCATGCCGGCGATGTTTTACTTTGCCTACAAGGTCGGCGCGGTGCTGATGGATCTGCCGCCACAGAATTTCGCCTTCGAATTGTCCTGGAGCTGGATCGGCGCCGAGCTGCTGCACAAGTGGCGCCCCTTCCTACTGGGCTGCTTTGTCTCCGGCCTGTTTAGCGGCCTGCTCGGCGCTGCCACGGTCCATACCCTGTGGCGGGTCCACGTCATTCACCGCTGGCACAAGCGCCAGCAAGCCCGGCTGCAGCGCAACCAGCGCTAGCGCCCTCCCCCTCAGCGGTAACGCAAGGCTTCGGCGGGTGCCACTTTTGAAGCCCGCCAAGCGGGGTACAGGGTCGCCAGCAGGCTCATCAGATACGACACCCCGGCCACCAGCAATGCATCGGGCCAGCGTAGGTCAGAGGGCAAATAGCTTATCGGGTAAACGTCGCTGTGCAGGAACTGGATGCCCAGCAAGCGCTCGACACCGGCCACCAGATCGGTCACCGCCAGCGACAAGCCCACCCCCAGCCCGGCACCAAGACCGGCGCCGACAAAGCCGATGACCGCACCGTAAATCAAAAACACCTGCAGGATCTGTCGCGGCGTGGCGCCCTGGCTGCGAAGAATGGCGATGTCGCCCTGCTTGTCGTTGACCACCATCACCAGGGTGGAAACGATGTTGAACACCGCCACCGCCACCACGGCCAGCAGCATGATGGCCACCAGCCGCCGCGACAGCTGGATGGCCTCGTACATATTGCCGAATTGCTGGGTCCAGTCCTGCACCAGGTAAAAGCGGTCGAGGTTGTTGCGCAGCTCCCAGCCCACCCGCGGCGCGGCGAAGACATCGGCCAGGCGCAGGCGCACACCGACACTGGCGCTATCGTCCTGCAGTTCCCGGGCCTGATTCAGGTGTAGCAACAGCAGATTCTGGTCCAGTTCGGTGCCGGTGCTAACGGTAGCGACTACCGTCAGCCGGCGGAAGCGGATCTGCGAGCCGGCGGCGCGCGGCTGTGGCACCGCGGCATTAACGCTGTCGCCCACCGCCAGCCCCAGCTTTTCTGCAACCGCCCGCCCCAGCACTACCGGCAGCCCGCTGACGTCGCTCTGCAGCAAATCGAGATCAACATACTCCTGCAGCCGCGACACCTCGCGCTCGCGTTCCGGTAGCAGGCCGTAAGCCAGCACCGGCAGCATCTGCTGCCCCTTCACCAGCATGGCGTTGAGCTGCACAAAGGGCGCCGCCGCCTCCACCTCGGGGTGCTGCTGCAACCGCTGCGCCAGCGCCGGCCACTCCTCGTTCTCTGACCAAGGGGTGACGGTCAGCTGCGGCACCAGCGCCAGAATGCGACCACGCATCTCGCGGTCAAAGCCGTTCATCACCGACAGCACCACGATCAGCAGCGCCACGCCGAGAATCAGCCCCAGCATCGACAACCGCGACAGGAAGGCCACCAGTTGGTTAGTGTTTTTGTCGAGGCTGTAACGCAGCCCCACAAACAGCGGAAATGAGCGGCGCATTTCAGTCCTCGTGCAGCTGGCCGTCGCGCAGGCGCAGTACCCGCCCCATGCGCGCCGCCAGTTCGGGGTCGTGGGTGACCACAATCAGGCTGGTGTGCAGCTCTTCGTTGAGCTCGATCAGCAGCCGCTGCACTGAATCGGCAGTGTCGCGATCGAGGTTGCCGGTGGGTTCGTCGAGCAACACGCAGTGGGGCTGGGTGACCAGCGCCCGGGCAATGGCCACGCGCTGGCGCTCGCCGCCGGAGAGCTGCCCCGGCTGGTGGCTGAGCCGCGCACCCAGGCCGACCCGCTCCAACAGGTTGCGGGCGGCGGCGTAGGCATCGCTCCGGGAGGCGCCGCCAATCAGTAGTGGCATGGCCGCGTTCTCCAGCGCGCTGAACTCGGACAGCAAATGGTGAAACTGGTAAACAAAGCCCAGGCTGCGATTGCGCACGGCGCTGCGCTGCTGCTCGCTGAGTGTCGCGAGATCACGCCCCTCCACCCACACCGAGCCGGCACTGGGAATATCGAGGCCGCCCAGCATATGCAGCAGCGTGGTCTTGCCGGAGCCGGACTGGCCGACAATGGCCATGCGCTCGCCCCGCGCCACTTCCAGATTGACCCCGGTCAGCACCTGCAGCTGTTCCGGCCCCTCGGCGTAAGTCTTGCTCAGCTCCCGGCAGGAGAGCACTACCTCATTACTCATACGACTTCTCTTCCTTTCACAGCGAGCGTTCCCTTCTCGCAACTGTCGTCATTGCGAGGAGCCGAAGGCGACGTGGCAATCTCCATCCGAATTCCACCATTCGTCGCGAGATTGCCGCGTCGCTGAAACACGCTCCTCGCAATGACGGCTGGTGTTCCCACCATTCCACAACTATTCATAACGCAGCGCCTCCGCCGGCTGCACCCGCGACGCCCGCCAGGCCGGATACAGGGTGGCCAGAAAACTCAGGCCCAGCGCCGCCAGGGCAATAGTGATGACATCGCGCCACTGCAGCAGCGACGGCACCGCGGTGATGAAATACACCTGCGGATCAAACACCCGCGCGCCCAGCAGCTGCTCCAGCCAGGCGACAATGCTGCCGGTATACATGGCCAGCGGCACACCCAGCGCCACACCCAGCAGCACGCCGACAGCGCCGGTGGCCATACCGTAGATCACAAACACGCCCATCACCATCCGCGGCTTGGCACCCATGGTGCGCAGCACGGCGATGGCGGAGCGCTTTTCCGATACCGCCATGGTGAGGATGGAGATGATATTGAAGGCGGCGATCAGCACAATAAACAGCAGCAACAGGCGCACCATGCGCTTTTCCATTTTCACCGCCGCAAACAGGCTGCCCTGGGTCTGGCTCCAGTCAGTCAACTCCGCACCCGCCGGCAGCGTTTCCGCCAGCGCCGCTAACCGCTGTGGCGCCGCGAACAGGTCATCCACCTGCAGCCGCAGCCCCTGTACTGACTCACCCAGCTGGTACAGCTTCTGACCGTCGCGCAGGTGAATAAATGCGGTGGTGGCGTCGAGCTGGGCACCGGCGCGGAACACCCCGGCCACGGTGAAGCGCTTCTCGCGCGGGAACAGCCCCAGTGGCGTGACCGTGACCCGGGGCAGCACCAGCGTCACACTGTCGCCGACGCTCACCCGCAACTGGCGGGCAAGGATATCGCCCAGCAGGATCTGGTAGGGGCCGGCGCTGCGGTCCAGGTAGTGACCGGCCACCAATTTTTCGCCGATGGCAGAGATGCGCGATTCCGCCTCGGGCTCAATCGCATACAGCTGGATGCCCTTGACCACGCCCTGCTTGAGCAACATGGCGCTACCGCCAATATAGGGAGCGGCAGCAACAATGCCGGGCTGCTGCTCTATCTGGGCTTGCCACTGCGGCCAGTCGTTGAGTTCGCCGCCGGGGCCGTCGACAAAACCGTGGGGCACCAGCGCCAGCACACGGCCGCGCAGCTCCGACTCAAAGCCGTTCATCACCGACATCACCACAATCAGCGCCAGCACGCCCAGCAGCATGCCCAGCAGCGAAATCCAGGAGACCAGCGACAGGAAGCGGTCTTTGCGACCAGCGCGGAAATAACGGATGCCAATGGCCAGAGTCAGGGGGCGATACATGTTCGGTGTCTTGTTGTTGGTGTCGTTTAGGCAGCGGGGCCGGGCTGGTCCGCTGCATTTCAACACGGCTATAGTTTTTGTATGCTGCCAGAAGGCACTACCGTCGCCATCATACGCGAAAGCAGGTGGCGGCAGAACTGAACACGCGCCGCCGCGAGCCGACAGGATTGCAACCATGCTACTGATACTGCACCCGGATACCGACGCTGCCAGTGAGGAGTACCGCAGCACCCTCGCCTACCTGCACAACCTTCCCGGCATCACTGTTAAGGAACATGTGGTACAGGGCCAGCAACAGAAGCTGACTGAAATCTACCTGATTGGCGCTACCCACATCCTCGACACCGCAGACATCGAGAGCCTGCCGGCGGTGGAGCGAGTCATACGCATCTCACAGGAATACCGCATTCTCGGCCGCCACCACGATGACCTCAGGCTGACCGGCTTCGACTACAACGGCGTGCGTTTCGACCAGAACAATCTGCACGTGTTTGCCGGGCTGTGCGCGGTGGACACCCGCGAGCACGTGGAGCAGATGATGCAGGCACTGCAGCGCTGCGGCCAGTCTTGCACGCGCATGGGCGCCTACAAGCCACGCACCAGCCCTTACGCCTTTCAGGGTCACGGCAAACACTGCCTGCCCTGGGTGTTTGAGCTGGCGGGCAAATACGGCATCAAGGTGGTTGCCATGGAAGTCACCCACGAGAGCCATATCGCCGAGATCGATCAGGCGCTGCGCGACAGCGGTAACGCCACCGGGGTGATGCTCCAGATCGGCACCCGCAATACCCAGAACTTCGAGTTGCTCAAGGCCATCGGCCGCCAGAGCAACTATCCCGCGCTGCTCAAACGCGGCTTTGGCATCACCCTCAACGAATCCTTAAACGCCGCCGAATACCTGGCCAGCGAGGGCAACGCCCGGGTGATTTTTTGCCTGCGCGGCATGAAG
>JBFHRT010000151.1:0-5865 GCA_041591575.1 Spongiibacteraceae bacterium | reverse complement strand
GGGCAATCATGGGACTGCCTGCGTCGAGCCATGTGTTGAGCTGCCGCTGTGCTGCGCTGTCTTCGCGCACGCTGGCGTCGATGAACAGGCCGATCAGCTTGCCGAAAAAGTCGCGCAGCGCGTCGCCGTCGTGAGTGGCCTCCCAGTCCAGGAAGGGGCGTCCGGTGCAGCCGTCGTCCGGGGCAAGGAAACAGAAGTGGTTGGCACCGTCCACCAGTACCAGGTGACTGTCGCCACGCGCGCTCTGCAGCGCCTCGCGGAAGGTGCGTTCGATGCGCACGGTCGGGGTGCTGTCGGCGTCGTCGCCGTAGCGGTGGCTGCTGGCGGCGATGACGCCGTCGCGGGTGCCGCCCATGATCAGGCAGGGCAGCTGCGACGGCAGCGCCAGCAGGGTGTCTTCGGCAAAGCCCAGGGCGGTGGAGGCGCCGCTGTGGGCGGCGTAGCTGAACACCGCCTTCAGCTGCGGAAACCATTCGGAATTGGCGTTGAGCAGGGCGGCGATACCGCCGGCGGAGTGGCCGCCGATCACCACGCGCTCGGTGTCCAGGCAGCCGGCCAGCGCGCCCTCGCGGTTGAGGCCGTCGATAGCCGCCAGCAGTGACGGCAGCGACGACGAGGACGGGCGTGTGCCGTAGCTGTCGGGGGTCAGCGCGCCGAGTTCAAAACCGGGGCTGAGGCCAACGTAGCCGGGCATGTCTTCTTTGATCCAGCTGAACAGCACGGTGGCCACGCCGCGCTCGGCCAGGCGGCGAGCCAGCCAGCTGTAGCCCTCGGGCGGGCAGTTGGAGCCGGGCATCATCACCAGCACCGGATACGGTGCCTGGCTGTCATCGGCCGGAATCAGGCCCATGTTGCGCTCTTCCAGCGAGTCGCCGTAGCGGCCTGGGTAGTAGACCTTGAGCTGCATGCGGTCGTAGGGCGGCTGCGCGCCCTCGACGGCGGCCACGCTGAACAGGGCGCGGACCATGCTGGTGCTGTTCACTGCCTGGGTATCCATGACATCTCGCTCACTGCGGCCGCGGCAATTTGCGGTCGCGGCCCCACAGGGTGTGCACCAGGCGATCAGCCAGTTCAGTACCGAACAGGTTTTCCACCACGATGTTGGCGGGGTCGCCCTCGGTGATGGTGCGGCGGATCAGCAGGTCGCGCTCGGCCAGCGCGGCGCGCTCTGCGGCGGGCACCGGCTCGGCGGCGTCCACCCAGGCCAGCCAGCGATCCAGGTGGCCGTGGGCCAGTTCGCGCAGGCGCTCGATATTCTCGGGCGTCACCTCGGCGCTGTGGGCCATGCTACAGGGCGACTGCGCCACCCGGGTGTAGACGTGACGGCTGATGAAGTGGCGGAAGTTGTCGTCGCGCTCTATGGCGATATAGGCGTCATTGGCGCCGCCGTCGTAGTAGCGGTTGGCGTATTCGGGGTGGGTCCACAGGTCCACCCGCGGCAGGTAGTCCATATAAGAGAACAGCTCCGGCGTGGTGCCCAGGGCGAAGCCGAAGTTGGGCACGTTGACCTGCGGGCCGAGGCTGATGGTCAGGTGCATATTGGTAAAGCTGGCCTTGGGGTTGCCGGTCCAGGAGTAGATCAGCCAGTCAATTTCCGGTCCGCTGTAGGCGGCCAACGAGCCTTCGGCGCCGTTCTTGCCGTGGTAGCTGCCCAGGTCCGCGGTGCTGGGGTCGAGGCTGAGTTCGAAGCGCGCTTTGACCTTGTCGAACAGCTCGGTGGTGATGGCCCACAGCTGCTCGAAGGTTTCCTGGCGGTCGACACCGCTGTTCTCTGCAACCAGTTCGTCTATGGATTTGGTGACCTGCGCCATGGCTGTTTACCCTTATCTCCGTGTGTGCATCGATGCGGCGGCCGCAGCCTGTCGTGCATCGCCAATAAGATATAATGATATATTAATAGCTCATACTACAGAAAGTCCAGAAAGGGCGCAATAGCCTGACGCCGCCTCTTTATTACAGGGATGTCACTGATTGAACTGCTATTTACGGGTCCGCGCAACGCGGCGGCGGGCCCGGTTGCGAGAGAGGGCGCGTGATAGGCTGCGTGAGAGGCTGCGGGCGAGCAGGGCGAGGGTGGCCGCGAGATTGATGAGCAGGGCCAGCTGCTTGGCATCGCGGGCGGCCAGCGCCCAGTGCGCGGCGGCTGCGGCGTGGTTCTGTGTGCCAATGATGGTTGTCAGGTAGCCGATATTCTCGCACCAATCGCACAGGGCGGAGCTTGCCGGCAGGAATAGCAGTGCTGGCGGTAGCCGCAAGCCGCTCCACCGGGCCAGGTACAGCCACAGTAGGCCGATTGCCACCGCTAGGGTGGGCGGAAACAGGAAGTCCAGTGCTGCGAACGCGCCATAATAGTAGCGTGATTGCACGCTGAGCAGGGTCAGTTGGTGCTGCAGCTCAGCGGCGGTCAGGCTGGCCTGCAGGTCGAAGGGCAGCAGTCCTCGGGTGGCGTCCTGGTAGCCGGCAATCAGCGGCCAGAAGGCGGCGGC
Organism: Spongiibacteraceae bacterium; assembly: GCA_041591575.1. GTDB lineage: Bacteria > Pseudomonadota > Gammaproteobacteria > Pseudomonadales > Spongiibacteraceae > JBFHRT01. The sequence continues at coordinate 3,379 of JBFHRT010000151.1, read as the reverse complement.
CAGCGCGAAAGTACTTAGCCAGACGGCGGCCAGCTGGCGGCCGCTGGGGCAATAGTTAGGGCCATAATCGTTACAATCCGGCAACATCGCGACCACCCCTTGGTTTTCTATAAGATATAATGATATGTTAATAGGGTAAATAGCTGGACGCCTCGCTCGCCAAGCGTTTTAATTCAAGAGCGGCAGCGGGGCACAATGGTCTGATAGCGTGATGCCCGCGATGGGCAGGCGGAGGGAATAGCGTGTTAATTAATCTCTGGTACGTGGCCGAGTGGTCCGACACCCTGAAAGACGAGCCCGTGAAGGTCAAGATGCTGGGGCAGAACCTGGTGCTGTTTCGCGATGCTGAGGGCAAAGCGCACTGTCTGAGCGATGTCTGTATCCACCGCGGCGGCTCCCTGGCCGGCGGCCGCTGTATCGATGGCAACGTCGCCTGCCCTTATCATGGCTGGCAGTACGACGGTGAGGGGCGGGTGCGCTACATCCCGTCCGAGGGGCGCGACTTTAACGTGCCCGACCGCGCCCGCATCGACGCCTATCCCACCGAGGAGCGCTACGGCATGATCTGGGTGTTCCTCGGCGATTTGCCCGAAGCCGAGCGTCCGCCGATTCCGCCATTCCCCGAGTACGAGGACCCGAGCTGGCGCGCCATTACCGATGAGTGGCACTGGAAGGCCGAGGCCGCGCGGGTGATCGAGAACGGCATCGACTTGGCCCACGCCTCTTTTGTGCACCCGGTGTTTGGCTACCCCGAGACAGCCGGCGACAACAAGATTCTCAAGGTGGAAAAGGACGACCTCAACGGCATGTCTTGGAATGTCCAGTATCCGCCGCAGCTGAAAGGCGAGCTGGGGCTGCGCCGCTTTATTCGCAAGGATCGTCAGCCTACCGAGACCATTCCCGGCTACCACCTTTCAGGCTACGTGGTGCGCATCCAGATCAATCTCAATGAGCGCATGAAGCTGCTGATGTTTGACTGCAACACGCCGGTGGACGAGCACAACACCCGCACCTTCGCCACTCAGCTGCGCAGCTTTTTCAAGAGCCCGCTGTTCGACAAAGGCTCGAAGAAACGCCTGCGCAAGATCTTCAAGGAAGACGCCGAAATTATCGAACAGGCCGCGCCGAACTACCTGCCGGAAAACCTGGCCAATGAACTGTCGGTACAGGACGACCGCTTTATGAGCTCTTTCCGCAGTTCGCGCCGTCGCCTGATCGAACAGGGCAATCAAATCGACTCATACACCGTGAAGCAGTATGAGGGGCGCAAGGTGTTTGCCATACCCTCGCCGGCGCGGCGCGAGCATCCCGAGCTGCGTTGGGTGCTTGATCCGGTGCCGCTGGTGCCGGCCACCCAGACCCTGGCGGTGCAGGACACGGCCGAGGCCTCCTGATTCGCTCGGGGCTGCGGCCCCGACGCACCGATTTTTGTCGCCAAATCGCTGAGAGGGGCCTATGTCACTTGCCGAGTTTCACATGCTGATTGCCGCGCTTACCGCGGCGCTGCTATTACTCTATGTTGCCCACTACCGTAAGCATCCGCCGGAGGTATTCTCACCAATGGCAGCGTGGTTACGGGCGTTTATTTACTTCGGTTGCTGTTTTCTGTTTGCCGGCGCCACCGGTGCCACCGAGGCACTGCTGGCCAGCCCGCTGGTGACCGACGAGCAGCTGGCCAGTACCACTTGGCAGGCCGCCACGGTAGGGCTGTTGGTGCTGGTGATTGTCGCCTACTGGGGAATCTGGGCGCGCTGGACCCTGCGCTTTGGCCGCAAATTAGATGTGCTGCCACAGCTGCTATTCGGGCTGTGCTGGGGCGTGAGCTACCCGCTGTGCTTCCTCGGTTTCTGGCACCTGGCTGAAAACATCGGCCCCGCCTGGCCCATCTGGGGCGTGTTCCTGTTGGCCTATGCCATGATCTCGCTGTGGCAATACCTGTGGCAGGACCTCTACTGGGACGTGTATATCGCACCGGAGCACGACACACCCTGGACCATAAAGTTCAAGGTGCCCTGTACTCACGTGCCCAACGTCACCCTGTGTCTGATCTATTTTGCGGCCTACGACGCGTATTGGATCTTTATTGCACTGCAGGCCATCGCGCTGACCGGTTGCTCCTTCGCCATGCGCATGCCGGCGCCCTGGTGCCGGGAGCCGACACCGCCAGCGCGGCGTCACCCCTTTATCCTGGGGCTGGTGCACGGCGGCGGCTATGTGTCTGAGGACCCGGAAAACGATCCGCACCTGAAGGCCATCGGCGCGCCGTACTAAAGCAGGCGCGCCTTACTGAATAGCCGCGCCGTATTAACCTCGCTAGTCAGCGCTGCCATACATCACTCTGCATCGGTTCGCCATGCACGACCCCATCGGGGCCTCGCGGGTCCAGCGCATGGCGCCGGCGACAGTCGGGCGCCAGCCGCTGGCCGCGAGCGGTGAGGCTGCGCACGGCGCGGCCGTCCCGGTAGAGCAGGGTGCTGCGCAGGCGCGTGTCGGGGCCGGTCAGGCAGATGAAGTCCGGCTCCACGTAGCGCTGCCAGGCCGCGTCTACCTCACGACCGCTGTAGATCAGTATGCCGGGGCCGCCGGAGATGCCAATGTTCTCGTAGGCCCCAGGCCCTAGTGAATCAAATACCAGTACGCCGTCAATCAGGCGGCCACTGAAGGTTTTCCAACTCGGCTTGCGGCCACGGAAGCTGACATTGGTCTGCCGTAGGCGCTCGCCGTCGAAGTCGATATACACCAGGTTCTCAAAGGGGCTCTCGCCCGGCGAGCCGGCGGCGCAGTCTTCGCTCAGCGGGCTGCCGTCCAGCGCGAACAGCTCGACCCGGTCGTGCCAGGTGCCGCGCATGCGCATCAGGTTGTCGCCGACGGAGCCGGTGGGGAAGGGGTTGTCCACGAGGTGCTTCTCCGTAGTGGTTTTTGGTAAGAGTTAATGATATAACAATAATATTAATTCCGTCATTGCGAGCTGCGCTTTACGCAGCGCGGTGATCTTCGTGAGTCACTGCCAGGCTGACGGAGATCGCCGCGTCGCTAGCGCTCCTCGCGATGACGGTGGTTTTTTCCGGGAGATTTTGCAATGAAAACTGTCGTCGTCACCGGTAGCACCCGCGGTATCGGCCGCGGCCTGGCCGAGAGCTTTCTGGCACTGGGTTGCCGGGTGGTGATCAGTGGCCGCAGCCAGGAAGCGGTCGATGCCGCCGTGGTTGCGCTGGCGGCCGCGAGCGATGCCGAACGCGTGGCCGGCCGCGCCTGCGACATCAGCCGTATTGAGGAGCTGCAGGCGCTGTGGGATTTCGCCGTAGAGCGCTTCGGCGCGGTGGATGTGTGGATCAACAACGCCGGCATCAGCCTGCCGCGCAAGCCGCTGCAGGATCAG
>JBFHRT010000150.1:0-5872 GCA_041591575.1 Spongiibacteraceae bacterium | reverse complement strand
TGCGGCGGTCGGCGCCAGGCGCAGCTCGGCCTGGCTGCCGGCAAAGCAGATCAGTGCCACCTGGGCGCGCTGCTGGTAGGCGCGCTCCAGCAATCGCAGCAGCAGGCCCTTGGCCGTCGCCAGGCGCTCGCCCGCGAGCATCGAGCCCGAGCAGTCCAGCGCGAACAGGTGCAGTGCGCCGCTGCGGGCGCGCTCCGGCCAATAGCGCAGCGCGCTTGTCTGTAGCGGCGCCGGTCCTTTGGCGGCGAGTGTGCGCGGCCAGTGAATGCGTTGGCCTTGCGCGCCTTGCGAGCTGCGCTGGCCGTGGCTGTGCCACCAGTGGCCGTGGCGCTGCTGCGCCGCCGCGGCCTGCCGGTGGCTCAGGGCTTTTTTAGCGGCAGCGGCCTGACGGATTTGACGGTGGCGGTGGCCGCAGGCTGTGGCGGCAGTTCGCCCCAGTCACTGTCGCTGTTCGGCGCAATCTGTTCCGACCGGGAGCCGTTGTTATCGTTCTGCCCACTCGCGGGGGGCTGTTGCGGGGGCGCGTTGTCCGGCGCCTTGCGGCGGTGGGCCAGCACCAGCTCCGCCACCTCAGCCACGTGTTCGCCGGTAATGGCGGGCGCGCCGTTGAGCGCCGCCAGCGCGCGGGCGGCGCGCAGCATCACCAGGTCGGCGCGAAGGCCGTCCACCGCGGCGTCCACGCAGCGTTGGCTGACGGTGTCGTGAAGGCCGTCGCTGAAGCGCAAAGCGGCGATACGACCGCGAGCGTCGGCAATCTGTCGTTGCAGGCGCTGTTGCTGGTCGGCGTAGCGTGCACAGAAGGCGCCGGGGTCGGCGTCGTAGGCCAGCCGCGCCTTGACGATGTTCGCGCGCAGTTCGGTATCCCTGCAGTTGCCCAGCGCCAGACTGAGACCGAAGCGGTCCAGCAGCTGCGGGCGCAGCTCGCCTTCTTCCGGGTTCATGGTGCCGATCAGTACAAAGCGCGCCGGGTGCCGGTGGGAAATACCGTCGCGTTCGATGACGTTGATACCGCTGGCGGCTACGTCCAGCAGCTGGTCAACCAGGTGATCGGGCAGCAGGTTGACCTCATCCACATAGAGCGCGCCGTCATGGGCGCGGGCCAGCAGTCCCGGCGCGAAGCGCAGCTCGCCGCCTTTCAGCGCCTGCTCGATATCCAGGCTGCCGATCAGCTGTTCCTCGCTGGCGCCCAGTGGCAGGCTCACCATCTCGCCACTGGGCAGCAGCTCGGCCAATGCGCGAGCGCTGGTGGACTTGGCAGTGCCACGCGGGCCGCTGACCAGCACGCCGCCGATGCCCGGATCCACTGCGGCCAGCAGCAGTGCCTGCTGCAGTTGTTGCTGGCCGATCAGGGCGGCAAAGGGAAAGGGGGGATGATGCATCACAAAGCTCCTTCCAGCTGCTGTTCGCTGGCCAGCAGTTGCTGTTCAATTTGATCGCGGTATTCACCGGGCTGCTGCCACAGGCCGCGCTGTATGGCCTCCAGCAGGCGCTCGCAGATATCGCGCAGCGCGTCGGCGTTATGCCGCTGCAGAAATTCACGGGTGTCGGCGTCGTTGATATAGGCGTCGGTGACCAGCTGGTACTGGTAGTCGCCGACCACCCGCGCGGTGGCGTCGTAGGCAAACAGGTAGTCGACGGTGGCGGCGATCTCGAAGGCGCCCTTGTAGCCGTGGCGTTTGATACCCGCCAGCCACTTGGGGTTGACCACCCGCGAGCGAATCACTCGGCTGATCTCCTCCTGCAGCGACCGGATGCGTGGCGCGTTGGGGTTGCTGTGGTCGCCGTGGTAGATGGCCGGTTGTTGGCCGCCGAAGTGGCGTACCGCGGCGCTCATGCCGCCCTGAAACTGGTAGTAATCGTCGGAGTCCAGCAGGTCGTGCTCGCGGTTGTCCTGGTTCTGCACCACCAGCTGCACCTCCGACAGCCGTTGCTCGAAGCGCTCCATGGCCTTGTTGCCGTAGCCCTTGGCACTGTAGGCGTAGCCGCCCCAATTGCGGTAGGCGGTGGCCAGGTCGGCGTCACTCTGCCAGCAGCCCTCGTCGATCAGCCCCTGCAGGCCGGCGCCGTAGGCACCGGGTTTGGCGCCAAATACTCGCCAGCCCGCCTGCTCGCGGGCACTGTCACTATCCAGCCCCTCGCCGATCAGCCGGTCGCGCTCGGCGAGGATGCGCGCGCGGATGGGGTTGATGCTGGCGTCCTCGTCCAGCTCGGCTATAGCCTGCACCGCGGCGTCGAACAGGCGCATAACGTTGGCAAAAGCATCGCGGAAAAAGCCAGACACGCGCAGCGTGACATCAATGCGCGGGCGGTCCAGCAATGACATCGGCAGAATTTCGAAATCGGTGACGCGGTGGCTGCCCGGCGCCCATTTGGGGCGCACCCCCAGCAGCGCGAAAGCCTGGGCGATATCGTCGCCGCCGGTACGCATGGTGGCGGTGCCCCATACCGACAGGCCGATGGCCGCGGGAAAATCGCCGTGCTCCTGCAGGTAGCGCTCGATCAGCAGCTCGGCAGACTTGAAGCCCAGCCGCCAGGCGGTGGGGGTGGGGATGGCGCGGGTGTCCACCGAGTAGAAATTGCGGCCGGTGGGCAGCACATCCAGCCGCCCGCGCGAGGGCGCGCCGCTGGGGCCGGGGGGCACGAAACGGCCGCTGAGGCCATCGGCCAGACGGGCCAGCTCTCGCTCGCCGCAGGCAGCCAGGGCGGGAGCGACCTGATCGCGCAGGCGGGACAATACGGCCTGGGTTTGGCTCAGCTGCGATATGTCCACACTCCCGTCATTGCGAGGCGCGCTTTTTGCGCCGCGGCGATCTCCTGCAGGGTATCGAGGCTCTTGGTGGGAGATTGCCGCGTCACTGCGTTCCTCGCAATGACGGGGAGTGGCGGCGAGTGCAGAACGGTTTTCGGAAACCTCAGAACTTTCTACATGCTCGTCATCGCGAGGCGCGTCGTTTGCGCCGTGGCGATCCCCTGCAGAGTATCGAGGATTTTGGCGGGCGATTGCCGCGTCACTGCGTTCCTCGCAATGATGAGACAGGTAGTCTTCAATTAACGCCAGCGCCAGGTGCTCCAAGCGTTCGCGGGTATCGCCGGTGTTGCGCCAGGGCTCGTCGCTGAGTTCCGCCAGCGGCGCCGGTCGCGGCCCGGTCCACGGCGCGGCCCAGTCAGCATCCAGTGGGTCGAAATCCGAGCCCAGTTTCAGGTCTGCGCTCAAGGCGGTTAGCAGGCCGGCGTTGCCACTGGCAGCATCAGCCACCGGGTAGCGCGCCAGTGCCAGCAGGGTGTCGCGCCATTGGCTGTGCTCGGGTGAATGGCCGAAGATGTGCAGGCCGTCGCGAATCTGGGATTCCTTGAGTTCACACAGATAGGCGTCAGTGCGATTCAGCAGCTCCGCTTCGCCGTCGTCGTCGCGCGGCTCTGCCAGGCCCAGGTCGCGATGCAATTGCTGTTCAACGATGAATTCGAGAATACTGCTGCGCAGCAATTTGGCGCGGCGCGGATCCACGCTCAGTGCTTCGTAGTACTCGTCCACCAGCCGTTCCAAGTCCTGCAGCGGGCCGTAATTTTCGGCGCGGGTCAGTGGTGGCATCAGATGGTCAATGATCACCGCCTGAGCGCGGCGCTTGGCCTGACTGCCCTCGCCGGGGTCGTTGACGATAAAGGGGTAGAGGTGGGGCATCGGTCCGAGAATGGCATCGGGCCAGCAGTTCTCGCTCAATGCCACGCTCTTGCCCGGCAGCCATTCCAGGTTGCCGTGCTTGCCGACGTGCACCACCGCGTCGATGGCGTAGACATCGCGCAGCCAGAAATAAAAGGCGAGGTAGTAGTGGGGGGGAATCAGGTCCGGGTCGTGGTAGGTGGCGGCGGGATCGATATGGTAGCCGCGCGCCGGCTGGATGCCGACAAAGACCTGGCCCAGTCGAATGCCCGCGATCATAAAGCGGCCCTGGCGCAACATCGGGTCGGCTTCGGGCTGGCCCCAGCGCGCGCAGATGGCCTCGCGGTTGGCCGCCGGGAGTTGTTCAAAGTGCCGTGTATAGTCGGCCAGGCTCAGGCTCTGATAAGCCGGGCGCAGCGCCCACTGCTCGGGATCGTTGGTAACGCCGGAAAGCAGTTGATCCATCAGCGCATCGCCGTCGTCGGGAATGCTATCCACCGCATAGCCGCAATCCTGCAGGTGGCGCAGGATGGAGATCGCCGAGGCTGGGGTGTCCAGTCCGACACCATTGCCGATACGGCCCTCGCGGGTAGGGTAGTTGGCGAGGATCAGCCCCAATCGTTTATCGCCGTTGGCCAGCTGTCGCAGTCGGCACCAGCGTTGTGCCAATTCGGCAACAAAAACGATGCGTTCGCGATGGGGTTGGTAGCGCACCACGTCAACCTGGCTGCGCGGGCAATGATAGTCGAGCCCCTTGAAGCTGATGGCGCGGGTGATGATGCGGCCGTCGACCTCGGGCAGGGCGATGTGCATGGCCACGTCCTTGGCGTGCAGGCCCTGGCAGTCTTCTTCCCAGTCCTCGCGGTTGCCGCCGCTGAGAATTAGTTGCAGCACTGGCGCATCGCCCGCCAGCGGGTCCTGTTGGGGCTGGTCGATGGCGGCGACGGAAAAAGCGGTGGTATTGAGCACCAGCGCGGCGCTGTTATCGGCACAGAGCTGCTGGAACGTTTCCAGGCATAGTGAGTCTTTCAGCGAGGCCAGTACAATTGGCAACGGATTGAGTTCTTGGGACTGCAGTGCGGCAATCAGTGAGTCAAATACCGCGGTGTTCCCCGCCTGCAGGTGGCTGCGATAAAACACCAGTGCCACCACTGGTGCCGCTTCCTGCCATTGCTGTTGCCAACATTCGATGCCGACCGCGCCTCGCGTCGGGTGGTAGATGGCCACTTGTGGCAGCGGTTTTGGCGGCAGTACCGATTCTTCGCGACCGAAAAACTGCTGGCCGATAAAGCGGAAAAACTGGCGGGCGTTGTCCGGCCCGCCCTCGCGCAGGTACTGCCACAGCTGCCGGCACTGTATTGCTGGCACGGTACTTTTCTGCAGCAGGTTGAGATCTTCGCTGGTATCGCCGGAAAACATCACCAGTGCAATGCCGCGCTGCTCGGCCAATATAACCAGCTGTTCGGTACCGTAAGGCCAGTAACTCTCACCACCCAAGTGGTCGACAATGATCAGTTTGGCGTGTTGCGCCACATCATCGAGGTAGAGATCCACGGAGGCGTTCTGGCGCAGGTGCAGCAGGTTTGCCAGGCGCAGGCTGGGAAAATCCTCGGGCAGTTCGGCATAGCAGGCCGCCAACAGCGACAGGGTGGTGTCGGCGGCACTGAGAATGACAATGTCGGCCGGCGACTGCTCGATACGGGCAACGCCGGCCTCATCGTCGACAAAGCCGCCGGGCTTGGTGGCCAGCAGATGCATCAGGCGGGCTCAGCCGCGAGGCTCTGAGCAGGCACGCAGGCGTCGGTCAGTGCTTGTTGCAGTACCGACTGATTGAGATCCTGGCCGATCAGCACAATCTGGCTGTGGGGCGTTTCCTCACCGCCCCAGCGGCGGTCAAAGTAGCTGTCGAAGCGACGGCCGACACCGTGCACGACCAAACGCATGGGTTTGCCCGGCAGCGCGACAAAGCCTTTAACGCGGTAGATGGTGTGTTGTTCCACCAATTGCTGCAAAGCGTCCAGCAGCGCGTCGCGCTCAACCGCAGGTAGCTTGACGACCACCGAATCGAACTTGTCGTGATCGTGGTCATGGTGGTGCTCGCCGTCCTCGCCGTGGTGCTTGCTGTGATGATCAGGGCGCAGGTGAATGCTGTCTTCGGCGGCGCTAGCCAGACCCAGTAAAAGCTCCAGATCCAGGCGGCCGTGATCGGCGGCA
>JBFHRT010000149.1:0-5877 GCA_041591575.1 Spongiibacteraceae bacterium | reverse complement strand
GATGAGCGAGTCGGTGCAGGAGCTGGTGGGCGACGACATCGACCTGCAGGCCATCCGCGCCCAGGTCGTGCGCCAGGGCATGCGCACCCTGCGCCTGAGTGGCGCGCAGAAAGTGGCAGCCGGCGAGACCACCATCGAAGAAGTGATGCGGGTGGCACCGCCGCCCCACCGCAACAAGTGAGGCGAGCGTGAACGCACTGGACTCCTTTATTGAAAAGCTGCCACCGGCCCTGGGCGAGGACACCAAGCTGCGCTGGCAGCGGCTGTGGCAGGCTTGTGAGGGTGGCGACCGCGACTGGTTCGCGGCCCAGGCCGCCGACCCCGAGCGCGCGGCGCGCCTGGGCACCCTGCTGGCCTGCAGCCCGGCCGCCGCCGAGATCTGCCAGCGCCACCCCGGCTGGCTGCCGGCCTGGGATGCAGACGGCGAGCTGGACGGCGCCATCGACCCGGCCAGCTGGCCGCAGCGAGTGCAGGCCGCCACCGCGGTGGCCGATGAGGACGATGCCGCATTGGCGCAGACCCTGCGCCAGTACCGCAACCGCGCCTGGCTGCGCAGTGTCTGGCGCGACCTCAACCGACTGGCCGACACCAATGAGACCACCCGCGACCTGTCGCTGCTGGCCGAGGCCTGCATCGTCCGCGCGCTGGACTTCCACCACACCAAGCTCTGCGCCGAATGGGGCGAGCCGCGCTCGCGCAGCGGCGAAGCCCAGCAGCTGGTGGTGATCGCCATGGGCAAACTCGGTGCCCGCGAGCTCAATCTGTCCTCGGACGTGGACCTGCTGTTTGCCTTTCCCGAGGGCGGCGCCACCAGCGGCGATCGCAGTGTCGACAACCAGCAGTTTTTCGCCCGCCTCGGCCAGCGTCTGATCAAGGCGCTAGACGCGCGCACGGTGGACGGTTTCGTGTTCCGCGTCGACATGCGCCTGCGCCCCTACGGCCAGAGCGGGCCGCTGGTGATGAGCTTCGATGCGGTGGAGGAGTACTACCAGGATCAGGGCCGCGACTGGGAGCGCTACGCCATGATCAAGGCGCGCTGCATCGCCGGCGATATCGACGCCGGCGCGGCGCTGCTGGAGCGGCTGCGACCCTTCGTCTACCGCCGCTATGTGGACTACTCGGCGATCGAGTCGCTGCGCGACATGAAGGCGCTGATCCGCCGCGAGGTGCAGCTGCGCAATCTGCAACACAATATCAAGCTGGGCCCCGGCGGCATCCGCGAGGTGGAGTTTATTGCCCAGTGCTTCCAGCTGATTCGCGGCGGCAATGAGCACAGCCTGCAGCAGCGGTCGCTGCCGGCGGTGCTGGCGGAACTGCGTGCGCTCAACTACCTGCCCGCCGGCGACGTCGATGAGCTGCTCGGCGCCTACTATTTCCTGCGCGACACCGAGCACGCATTGCAGGCCTGGCAGGACCGCCAGACCCAGGACCTGCCCACCGAGGCCGCGGCCTGCGCGGCGCTGGCCTGGGCCATGGGCTGCGGCGGTGACTGGGTGCAGTTCCAGGCGCAGCTGGCCGGCCACCGCGAGCGCGTGGCCGACCACTTCAGCCATATTATTGCCGCGCCGGAACACGACGATGGCGAACAGGGTGCGGCGCTGGCGCGCTGGCAGCTGCTGCTGCGCGAGCTGTCGCAGGAGGCCGCCGAAGCCGCCTTTGCCGGCGCCGGTCACGAGGATCCGCCCGAGGCGGCGCGGCGGCTGCTGGCGCTGCTGGGCAGCGCCGCGGTGCAGCGCATGCAGAGCATCGGCCGCGAGCGCCTGTACGCCTTTCTGCCGCTGCTGCTGGAGGCGCTGAGCGAGGCCAGCCAGCCCACTCGCACGCTGATGCGGCTGCTGCCGCTGGTGGAGGCGGTGCTGCGCCGCACCGCTTACCTGGTGCTGCTGGTGGAAAACCCCGGCGCCCTCGGGCGGCTGGTGCAGCTGTGCGACGCCAGTGTGTGGATCGCGCGCCAGCTGGCGATGCACCCGGTGCTGCTGGACGAGCTGCTGGATGCGCGCAGCCTGTACACGGTGCCCGAGCGCGCCGGCCTGCACAGCGAGCTGCGCCAGCAGATGCTGCGCATTGCCGAGGACGACCTGGAGGCGCAGATGGAGGGGCTGCGCTATTTCAAGCTGGCCCACGTGCTGCGCGTGGCGGTGTGCGAGGTTACCGGCACGCTGCCGTTGATGAAGGTCAGCGACTACCTCACCGCCATCGCCGAGGTGGTGGTGGAATACACCGTGGAGCTGGCCTGGCTGCAGCTGGCCGCCAGGCACGGGGTGCCCGCCGGCTGCGAGGACGGCATTGGCTCGCGCTTTGTGGTGGTGGGCTACGGCAAGCTCGGCGGCATCGAGCTGGGCTACGGCTCGGATCTCGACATGGTGTTCGTGCACGACGCCGCCAGCGGTGCCACCGACGGCGAGCGGTCGCTGGACAACACCCAGTTCTTCACCCGCCTGGGGCAGCGCATGATCCACCTGCTCACCGCCCACACCCGCCTGGGCAAGCTCTACGAGGTGGACATGCGGCTGCGGCCCTCGGGCGAATCGGGGCTGCTGGTCAGCTCCTTCAAGGCGCTGGCCGACTACCAGCGCGAGCGCGCCTGGACCTGGGAGCATCAGGCGCTGGTGCGGGCGCGGGTGGTGGCCGGCGATGACGAGCTGGCGCAGCGCTTCGCCGCGCTGCGCCGCGAGCAGCTGGGGCGGGAGCGCGAACCGGAGGCACTGCGTGCCGAGGTGCTGGAAATGCGGCGCAAGATGCGCGAGCACCTGCTGCCCAAGGGGGGGGAGGATGTAAAAAATGCCCTGTTTGACCTCAAACAGGGGCGCGGAGGTATCGTCGATATTGAATTTATGGTCCAATATGCCGTTTTGGCTTGGTCGCAGCGCTACCCGTCGCTGGCTACCAATACCGACAATATCCGCATACTCGAGGCGCTGCAGCGCGAACAGCTGCTGGCCGAGGTCGATGTACAGGCACTGATTGCCGCCTACAAGACCTACCGCAGTCACGCCCACCGGCTCAATCTGCAGGAAGAGAAGGGACTCGTGCCGCTGGCGGAGCTGGGCGAGTGCCGGGATTATGTGTCGCGTATCTGGCAGCAGTTGATGGGCGAGGACCCGACCGGGGCCGAGGATTCGTAACGGGCGCGCGCTATGGCGGGCGCCCAGCAATCATGTGAGGAGTTCTGACAATGTCCATGGCTGATCGCGATGGCCTGATCTGGTTTGACGGCGAACTGGTACCCTGGCGCGACGCCAAGATCCATGTACTGACCCACACCCTGCACTACGGCATGGGCGTGTTCGAAGGCGTGCGCGCCTACAACACCGAGTCCCACGGCACCGCCATCTTCCGCCTCAAAGAGCACACCGATCGCCTGTTCCGCTCGGCCCACATCATGGGCATGAACATGCCCTTCGACAAGGACACCCTCAACGAGGCCCAGCGCACCGTGGTGCGCGAAAACGGCCTGGAAGAGGCCTACCTGCGGCCGATGTGTGTCTATGGCTCCGAGGGCATGGGCCTGCGCGCCGACAACCTGCGCACCCACGTCATCGTCGCCGCCTGGCACTGGCCCAGCTACATGACCCCAGAGGCCAAGGAGCAGGGCATCAAGGTGCGCACCTCCTCCTACACCCGCCACCACGTCAACATCGCCATGTGCAAGGCCAAGGCCAACGGCAACTACATCAACTCCATGCTGGCGCTGAAAGAGGCCCAGGAGTGCGGCTGCGAGGAGGCCCTGCTGCTGGACCCCGAGGGCTACGTCGCCGAGGGTAGCGGCGAGAACATCTTTATCGTCCGCGACGGCCGCATCTACACCCCGGAGCTGACCAGCTGCCTGGACGGCATCACCCGCAGCACCATCTTCGCGCTGGCTGAGGAGCTGGGCTACAGCATCATCGAGCGCCGCATCACCCGCGACGAGGTGTACATCGCCGACGAGGCCTTCTTCACCGGCACCGCCGCCGAAGTGCTGCCCATCCGTGAGCTGGACGGCCGCCTGATCGGCGAGGGCCGCCGCGGCCCCATCACCGAGAAGCTGCAGACCCGCTACTTCGACCAGGTCAAGGGCCGCCGCAGCGAGCACGCCGACTGGCTGGCGCCGGTGGCGGACAGCGGTGCGGCACTGGCCGCGGGCGCCAAGTAATCCCCGCAGCGACCATGGCCGACCGCCAGATACTGATCGTCGGTCCCTCCTGGGTGGGGGACATGGTGATGGCGCAGGCGCTGTTTATCGCCCTGCGCCAGCGCGAGCCCGGCTGCCAGATCGACGTGCTGGCACCGCAGTGGAGCCTGCCGCTGCTGGAGCGCATGCCCGAGGTGCGCCGCGGTATCATCATGCCCGCCGGCCACGGCCAGCTGGGGCTGGCGCTGCGCTACCGGTTGGGCCGCGAGCTGCGCGCGACCGGCTACGACCAGGCCATCCTGCTGCCCAAGTCCCTTAAATCCGCGCTGGTGCCGGCCTTTGCCGGCATCCCGCTGCGCACCGGCTGGCGCGGCGAGATGCGCTACGGCCTGCTCAACGACCTGCGCCCGCTGGACAAGCAGCGCTACCCGCTGATGGTGCAGCGCTTCGTGGCGCTGGCCTACCCCGAGGGCGAGGCGCTGCCCGAGCAGCTGCCGCGGCCGGCGCTGAGCATCGACCCCGTATCCGCCCAGCAGCTGCGCGCCGACATGGGCCTGGATCAGCGGCCGCTGCTGGCGCTGTGCCCCGGCGCCGAATTCGGCCCCGCCAAGCGCTGGCCCGAGCGCCACTACGCGGCGGTGGCCGCCGACTATATCGGCCGCGGCTGGCAGGTGGCGCTGTTCGGCTCCAACAATGACCGCGCGGTGGCCGAGCGCCTGCGCGCGGCGCTGCCCGCCAGTGCTGCCGACGCCTGCACCGACCTCTGCGGTGAGACCTCGCTGGCGCAGGCGGTGGACCTGCTGTCCACCGCCGACGCGGTGGTGGCCAACGACTCCGGGCTGATGCACGTGGCGGCAGCGCTGGGGCGGCCGCTGGCGGTGGTCTACGGCTCCACCTCGCCGGGTTTCACGCCGCCGCTGGCCGAGCGCGTCGCCATCGAACAGATCCCGGTGGACTGCGGCCCCTGCTTCCAGCGCGAGTGCCCGCTGCGCGAGCAGCAGCTCAAGTGCCTGGTGGAACTGGAGCCGGCGCGGGTCATTCAATCCCTGGACAAATTACTGAATAAGGAAGCGGCCTGATGCGGGTAATGGTGGTCAAGACCTCCTCCATGGGGGACGTCATCCACACCCTGCCGGCGCTGACCGACGCCGTCACCGCGCTGCCCGGCATCAGCTTCGACTGGGTGGTGGAGGAGGCCTTCGCCGAAATTCCCGCCTGGCACCCGGCGGTCAAGCGGGTGATACCGGTGGCCATCCGCCGCTGGCGCAAGACCCCGCTGGCCACCGCCCGCAGCGTGGAGTGGCGCGACTTCAAGGGCCAGCTGCGCAAGAGCAACTACGACCTGGTGATCGACGCCCAGGGCCTGGTCAAGAGCGCGCTGGTGGCGCGGCTGGTGAAGGCGCCGCGGGTGGGCATGGATTTTTCTACCGTGCGCGAGCGCGCTGCGGCGCTGGCCTACCACCGCCGCGTGCACGTGCCCCGCGACCTGCACGCGGTGGAGCGGCTGCGGCTGCTGTTCGCCGAGGCGCTGGGCTATCCCAAGCCACCCTACCGTGGCGACAGCGGCCTCGACCTCAACCGCTTCACCACCTCCGGCGCGACCGAGCCCAACCTGCTGTTCCTGCACGGGACTACCAGGGCCGACAAGCACTGGCCCGAGCCCTACTGGCTGGAGCTGTGCCGGCTGGCCACCGCCGCCGGCTACCAGGTCAATCTGCCCTGGGGCAGCGACGCCGAGCGCGAGCGCGCCGAGCGCATTGCCG
>JBFHRT010000148.1:0-5896 GCA_041591575.1 Spongiibacteraceae bacterium | reverse complement strand
GCGACCCCAGCCACCGGCAAACAGCCGGTGGCGCAGGCGCAGGCTGCGGATCTCGAAGAAACCGCGCCACTCGGTCTTCTGCTCGATGATGTCGACGTCATTGTGGGTAAAGACGGGTGCGGCTGCTGGCATGTTCTTCATTCAATTGTTGGTTTTAGGTTGTAAGGTTAGAATGCCGGCAACGCTGCAAAGCGCTTATGCCGGCCTACGGTCTAGCGGCGTGCAATCCCCCTTCACCGCCTTTCTCTGTGGCTCTCTGTGGTGAGCCGTTTTTTGTCCTTAGCGTCTTCCGTCTCCCGTCCGGCGTCTCGCGACTTTTAAAACCGCCGCTCGGTATACCAGTTAACCTCGCGGGCGTGGCGATCCACCTGGTCGGCCACGTCGAGTATCAGCGCGAACAGCGCCATGCGCACCAGCACGCCGTTGTCAGCCTGGCGAAAAATGGCCAGGTTGGGGTTGTCGTTGAGGTCGATGTCCAGCTCGCTGGCTTCCTGGCGCGAATCCCGCGGCAGCGGGTGCATGATCACCGTGTTGGGCTCGCAGTAGCGGGTATAGATGGCCTGGTTGAGGCGGTAGCGGCCGCGGTACAGCGCCGCCTCCTCCTTGCTGGCAAAGCGTTCTTCCTGGATGCGGGTGGAGTAGGCGATGTCGACATGGGCGATGCTGCTCTCCATGGCGTCGGACTCCACCACAGTGACGCCGGCGCTGCGCATGGCCTCGACAATCTCGCCGGGCATACGCAGCTCCTGGGGCGAGATCAGGGTTACCGTCACCCGCTCGAACAGGGTCAGCAGCTTGCACAGCGAGTGCACCGTGCGCCCGAACTTGAGGTCGCCGATCATGGCAATGCGCAGGCCGTCTACCCCCTCCCTGCCCTGGTGGCGCAGCTCCTTGCGAATGGTGTAGAGGTCCAGCAGCGCCTGGCTGGGGTGCTCGTTGGCGCCGTCACCACCGTTGATCACCGGCACCCGGCTGGCGCTGGCAAACTCGGCCACCGAGCCCTCCGCCGGGTGGCGCATGACGATAACGTCGCTGTAGCCGCTGAGCACCCGCGCGGTATCGTACAGAGACTCGCCCTTGGCCAGCGCCGAGGACTCGAAGCCGGTGGTCTCACGCACCTCGCCACCCAGCAGATTGAAGGCGCAGCCGAAACTGATCCTCGTGCGGGTAGAAGGCTCGAAGAACATATTGCCAAGAATGGCGCCGTCCAGCACCCGCGTCACTTTCTCGCGGTGGGCGTAGGGCTCCATACGATCGGCCACCGCAAACACGGTTTCGATATCGGCCCGCTCAAACTGGCTAATGGAGAGTATATGACTGCCCGGAAACTTCACGCTGACTCCTAGCTAAAATCGTGTTCAGGACTGTAAGTTGTTGGCTCAGGGCTGTTTCGTACTATCAGCTCAGGGCTGCTTTCTTTAAAAAACTCATGGCTGTGCAGGAGCCAGCACGCCGGCATCCTCATCACCCAGGCCCGGCTCATCAAACTGTAGGCTCGCCCAGCGTGCATACAGCGGCGAGCTGTGCAACAACTCCGCGTGCTTACCCTGCGCCACCAAGCGGCCGTGATCGAGCACGACGATATTGTCGACATTGATCACCGTGGCCAGGCGGTGGGCAATCACAATAGTCGTGCGGCCCTGCATCAACCGTTGCAGGGCGCGCTGTACCTGGTACTCGCTCTCAGCGTCCAGCGCACTGGTGGCCTCGTCCAGCAACAGCAGGCGCGGATCGGCGAGCAGCGCGCGAGCGATGGCGATACGCTGGCGCTGGCCGCCGGACAGGCGCACGCCACCCTCACCGACGTAGCTGTTATAGCCCTCAGGCAGCGCTTCGATAAAGTCGTGGGCAAAGGCCGCTTCGGCCGCGGCGCGCAGTGCTTCGTCGCTGGCCTCGGGGCAGCCGTAACGGATGTTGTCGGCCACAGTGCCGGTAAACAGCACTGGCTGTTGGGGCACCAGTGCCACGTGCTGGCGCAGCGCTTCCGGTTCCAGCTGGCGAATATCGACATCGTCAAAATAGATGCCACCGCGCTGCACGTCGTAGAAGCGCAGCAGCAGGTCCACCAAGGTAGATTTGCCGGCACCGGAACTGCCCACCAGCGCGGTGCTGCTGCCGGCGGGAATGTCGAGGCCGAGATCCTCGATGGCCCAGTGATCGGGGCGCGAGGGATAACTGAAGTAAATGCCGTCAAGGCGCAAGCGCCCCGCCACCGGCTGCGGCAACGACAGCGGCTGCTGCGGCGGCTCAATCAGGTTGTCAGCGGCGAGCAGCTCCAGCAGGCGCTCGGTGGCGCCGGCGGCGCGCTGCAGGTCGCCGTAGACCTCGGAGATGGCGCCCACCGAGGCCGCCACCATCACCGCGTAAAAGATGAAGGCGGTGAGTTCACCGCTGCTGATGCGGCCGGCCAGCACGTCGTGCCCGCCCACCCACAGCATGGCGGTGACCGCGCCCAGCACCAGGGTGATCACTGCGGTGGACAGCCAGGCGCGCTGCTGAATGCGGCGGATCGCCACGTCGAAGGCCACTTCCACGTGCTGATGAAAGCGCTCGCGATCGCGCTGCTGGTGGTTGAAGGCCTGCATCACCTTGATGTTCTTCACCGCCTCGCCGACAAAGCTGCCGACGCTGGCAATCTTGTCCTGGCTGGTGCGCGACAGCGAGCGCACCCGCCGCCCGAACACCAGAATGGGCACCACCACCAGCGGTACGCTGAGCAGCACCAGGGCGGTGAGCTTGGGATTGGTGATAAACAGCCAGATCAAGCCGCCGATAAACATCAGCAGATTGCGCAGGGCGATAGACACCGAGGAGCCGATTACCGTCTGCAGCAAGGTGGTATCAGTGGTAATGCGCGACTGGATCTCGCCGCTGAGATTGGTCTCGAAAAAGCCAGGGTGCAGGCCGACCACGTGGTCAAACACGGCGTTGCGCAGGTCGGCACTGACCCGCTCACCAATCCATGACACCAGGTAGAAGCGCACGAAGGTGCCAATGGCCAGCAGCCCCACCAGGCTCATAAACAGAATCAGTGCCTTGTTTAGCGCCTCCGGCGAGCCGGCGGAGAAGCCCGAATCCACCAGCAGGCGCAGCCCCTGACCGATGGACAGGGTCACCCCGGCGGTAAACACCAGCGCCACGGTGGCGGCCAGGGCGCGGCCGCGGTAGGGCTTGAGAAAGGCCAGCATGGCGCGCAGCACGCCGATATTGCGACTCGCGTCCCGGTGTTCCTGTGCCTCGGCCATGCCCTATCCCCTGCAGAAGTGCGCGCTATTATCGCCGCTAACGCGGCTGGTTAAAAGCGGCCTGCGCGGCCGAGCCTATACCCCGGTCATCGCGAGAAGCCAGATCGCGTTATTCGCGATTCAGTTACGCGGCAGTCTCCAGGGAGATGGCAGTGGTCTGCGGGAGATCGCCGCGTCGCCTTCGGCTCCTCGCGATGACGGCGATGTATCGCGACCACCAGGTCCCGGCGCAAGTATCAGGCACTGGCGACCAGGCGCTCCTTGGCAGGCCGGGACAGTTTTTTGATCTCGGCCTCGCGGCGGCTGGCGATGGAGCGGTCCTCTACGGACTCCCGGTACACCACCGCCACTGGCGGGTCCATGCGGAAGTAGCGAGCGCCACGGCCGCTGGCGTGCTCCTCAAAGCGACGCTCCACATCGGTGCTGATGCCGGTATAGAGTCGGCCACCGCGGCTGCGGATCATATACACCCACCAGCCCTCACTCACGGCGCGAACTCCAGCTCGCCGGCCTCCAGCGCATCGGCATAGGCGACCAGCGCCTCGAGGATGCCCTGATCCCGCGGCGAAGGCCTTTCGGCCTGCAGCTCAGCCAAGCGCTGGCGAAAGGCGCCCAGGGTGATGCTGGCGCCGGCGGCGGGATCGTGCAGCCGCTGCTCGCAGAACTCGCGCCACTGGGCCTGCTCCTCGGCGCTGAGGCTGCCGGGGAAATTGCGCGCGCGGTAGCGAAACAGCAGCTCCGGCAAGCGGGCGTCGCTAAAAGGAAAGCTCTGCTCGCGCAGCGCCTCGGCGTCGGCCGCCACCACCCGCTGCGACAGGGCGCGGTCCTCGTCACTGAGAAAACCGCCGCCGTACAGCGACTGCTCGGGGTCGCTGCTGTCCTCAAATTCGCGGGCGCTGTAGATGTCGCGCAACTTGGCGCGCAGCTCGGGGGCGTTGCGGATCTGCTGCCAGTGGCGCCGGCAGCGCTCCAGGTCGATCTGCAGGCGCTGGGCGGCAGCCTCGTCCACCGCGCTCACGGTCACCAGCATCGGCGATTTATTGAGATGGACCTCCTTGAGCGGAATGCGCTCCTCGCCCTCCAGCTCGTCTGCGCTGCTGAATACCCGCCGCGCCACCTCGGCCGCCCCCAGCTGCAGCAGCGGCTCGGGGTCACACATCAGGTCGTAGGCGATGATGCTGTTGCGATTGACCGGGTGCATGGCCAGCGGCATCACCAGCGCCGAGCAGTAGCGGGCGGCGGCAATACGGCCGGAGATATGCAGCACGGGCTTTTGCTGGGCCAGATCCAGCACCTCGGCCACCCGCTGCTTGCGGCGCAGGCCCAGAGCATAGTCATAGAGCTTGGGCTTTTTGTCGCGAACCAACCGCGCCAGGGCGATGGTGGCCTGCACATCCGACAACGCATCGTGGGCCGACTCGTGGGCCAGGCCGTTGGCGCGGGTCAGCTCCTCCAGCTTGAAACTGGGCGTACCATCTTCGCGGCGCGGCCACTCAATGCCCTCAGGGCGCAGCGCGCAGCACAGCCGCACTACATCAATCAGGTCCCAGCGCGAATTGCCGCCCTGCCACTCGCGGGCATAGGGGTCGTAGAAATTGCGGTACAGGGTGTAGCGGGTGACTTCGTCGTCGAAGCGAATGCTGTTATAGCCGACGCCACAGGTGCCGGACTTTGCCAGCTCGGCGTGGATCCGGGCGATAAAGTCGCGCTCACTCAGCCCTTCCGCCAGTGCCTGCTGCGGGGTGATGCCGGTGACCAGGCAGGCCTCGGGCTGGGGCAGCACATCGGGGGTCGGGCGGCAGTAGATCACCAGCGGCTCGCCGATGTCATTGAGCTCGGCATCGGTGCGCAGGCCGGCAAATTGCGAGGCGCGGTCGCGACTGGGGTTGGCACCCCAGGTCTCGTAGTCGTGCCAGTAAAAGGTCTGTTGGGCCAAGGGAAATCCCGCTTATTGGTTTTGCGGTATTTCACACGGGCCGGGAGGGGAATGCAAATGTGCGGAAAACGGGAGACACAAGAGCAACCAGGCTAGCGCCTGGCGTCTTCCGTCTCCCGTCCAGCGTTTTGCGGCCTTAGATCAGCTCAATGGCCTCGGCCTCGATCTTGTCGTGCCAGATCTGCGGACCGATCTTGTGTACCGACGAGCCCTTGGCATCGACCGCCACCGTTACCGGCATGTCCTGCACGTCGAACTCGTAGATGGCTTCCATCCCCAGCTCGGGGAAGGCCACCACTTCGGCCTTCTTGATGGCCTGGGCCACCAGGTAGGCGGCGCCGCCCACGGCCATCAGGTAAACCGCCTCGAAGTCCTTGATGGCGTCAATGGCGATATCGCCGCGCTCGGCCTTGCCGATCATGCCGGCCAGGCCGGTCTCGGCCAGCATGGTGCGGGTGAACTTGTCCATGCGGGTGGCAGTGGTCGGACCGGCCGGGCCCACCACTTCCTCGCGCACCGGATCCACCGGGCCCACGTAGTAGATGAAGCGGCCCTTGAGGTCCACCGGCAGACTTTCGCCCGCGGCCAGCATGTCCACCATTTTCTTGTGGGCGGCGTCGCGACCAGTCAGCATCTTGCCGTTCAGCAGCAGGGTGTCGCCGGGCTGCCAGCTCTTGATTTCCTCGGCGGTGACGGTGTCGAGGTTGACGCGCTT
>JBFHRT010000147.1:0-5946 GCA_041591575.1 Spongiibacteraceae bacterium | reverse complement strand
TTTCTTCTACTATTACTGTCCTATACCTAGTGGGAGGGTTCATATCAAATGCATTCATGAACTGCATAGCATGTACAGCTTCCTTCTTTTTATATCTCAACTTTCTGGGTAGGTCTGAATTGACTTTACTTACGATATCGTCCAGTGAGAAAGCTTGAATCATGCCGAATCCTTGTTTTTTCTCTAGCAGTGTATTCTTCGGAATGGCTAGAACTAGACACAATGACTGATCCTAGGCGCCAGTGGCTATTTTTATACAGTCTTTCTTCGGAAGCCCAGCCGCTAGTTCACCCAGCTGCCATTGTATACACAAAAAAAGCCCCATCCTTGCGGACGGGGCTTTCAAAAACCTCAAGGCTCTTATCCTTCTGGCACTTGGCGGTCTTGTTGTTATTCATAACGAGGCGTCCGTTCCTCTGATAACTCTTGGCGCTTAGCTGTTCATCATTCCCAGCTCAACGCTCCACCGGTCTGATACTCAATAACCCGCGTCTCAAAGAAGTTCTTCTCTTTGCGCAGGTCCATGATCTCGCTCATCCACGGGAAGGGATTCTGCGCACCGGGGAACTGCTCTTTCAGGCCCAGCTGGTTCAGACGGCGGTTGGCGATAAAGTGCAGGTACTGTTCCATCATGCCGGCGTTCATGCCCAGTACGCCGCGGGGCATGGTGTCGCGGGCGTATTCGATTTCGAGCTGGGTGCCTTCGACGATCATCTGCGCCACTTCCTGCTGGAACTTCTCGGTCCACAGGTGCGGGTTTTCCAGCTTGATCTGGTTGATGAGGTCGATGCCGAAGTTGAGGTGCATGGACTCGTCGCGCAGGATGTACTGGAACTGCTCGGCGACGCCGGTCATTTTGTTGCGGCGGCCCATGGACAGGATCTGGGTGAAGCCGCAGTAGAAGAAGATGCCTTCGGTGACGGCGTAGAAGCCGATCAGATTGCGCAGCAGTTCCTGGTCGGTTTCCGGGGTGCCGGTTTTGAAGGTGGGGTCACTCAGCGCGCTGGTGTGGCTGAGGCTCCAGGCCGCTTTTTTGGCGATGGAGGGCAGCTCGCGGTACATGTTGAATACGGCGCCTTCGTCCATGCCCAGCGATTCCACGCAGTACTGGTAGGCGTGGGTGTGGATGGCTTCCTCGAAGGCCTGGCGCAGCAGGTACTGGCGGCACTCGGGGTTGGTGATGTGGCGGTAGCAGGCCAGCACCAGGTTGTTGGCCACCAGCGAATCCGCAGTCGAGAAATAACCGAGGGAGCGCATAACGATGCGGCGCTCGTCGTCGGTCAGGCCCTCGGGGTTTTTCCACAGGGCGACGTCGGCGGACATGTTCACTTCCTGCGGCATCCAGTGGTTGGCGCAGCCGTCCAGGTATTTCTGCCAGGCCCAGTCGTATTTGAAGGGCACCAGCTGGTTGAGGTCGGCGCGGCAGTTGATGATGCGCTTGTCGTCCACCTGGATGCGGGCGGCGCCCATGTCCAGCTCTTCCAGGCCGGCGGCCACGTCCAGCGCCTCCAGGGCTTTCTCGGCGGCGGCCTGCAGGTTTTCGTCGGCGATGGTTTCCTCGCCTTCGCTCGTGGCGGCTTCGCTGGCGGCGGCCTGCTGGGCGGCGGGGCTGTCGGCATAGGCGGCTGCCGGCTCGCGCACTTGGTTTTTTGCGGCCAGGTTTTCTGTGGCCTGGGCTTCTGCAGCCGGGGCGGGCGGCGGCGCGGTGGCGGTGTCAGTGTCGTTTTCGTATTCGTCCCAGCTGAGCATTATTGACCCCTTCTGTTAGCTGATTCGTTGGATTGGCGAAGATTGTCGTAGAGCAGCCCCACCCACACGTCGGGCTTGAGGAAGCCGTTGCCCCACTCGGCGTCGTAGTCGGCGGTGGGTTTGGCGGCGATGACGGCGGCGCGGCTCTTGCCCTCGTTGAGCATGATGCTGATGCGCGCGGCCACGGTGTCTAGCATGTCGCGGTAGCGTTGCAGGTCGGCGCGGCTGGCCAGCGGGCCGTGGCCGGGGATGATGCGCGACTTGTCGGTGGCCAGCAGCAGGATGCGGTCGATGGCGTAGAGCATGCCGTGCACGTTGCCGCCGCTGCTGCTGTCGATAAACGGGTACAGGCCGTTGAAGAAGATGTCGCCGGTGTGGATGACGTCGGCGTTCTTGAACTGCACCACGGAGTCGCCGTCGGTGTGGGCCGGCGGCGCGTGAAAGGCGCTGATGGTGTCACCGTTGAGGTGAAAGCTGATGGTGTTGTCGTAGGTGACCACCGGCAGTGCCGCCTTGGGTGAGGGCGGCGAGCTGGCTTTGAAGAACTCGATGAACTGGTCGGTGGACATGCGCTTGCGCACATTGTCGTGGGCGACGATCAGCGAGCCGGCGCGGCCGAAGTTCTCGTTGCCGCCGGTGTGGTCGAAGTGCCAGTGGGTGTTGAGCACGAAGCGGATGGGCTGGTCGCTGATGGCGGCCACCGCCTGGCGGATCTTGTCGGTGAGCGGCGCGTACAGATCGTCGATCATGAACACGCCATCGGCGCCAACCGAGAGGCCGATGTTGCCGCCTTCGCCCTCGAGCATATAAATGCCTTCGGCGACCTTGTGAGTCACAATTTCGACCTTGTCGAAATCGGGCTGGCCCATGACAGCGCCGCTGATGGCTAGCGCCAGCGGTGTGAACAGGCGCGCCAGCCAGCGTTTGCCGAGGGAGGCTTTCAGCGGCCGTGCGGGCGCCGCCTCGGCGCTGGCTGTGCTAGCGGCGAGGGTGATGTCGGCGGCACGCTCCAGCGGCCCGCGCGTTGCCGCGCTGGCGGCGCTGCGCGGGGCGAAGGCGTAGACACGGGCGCTGTCAGCGCCGGCTGCCTGCGCCCCTGCCGGGGCGCTGCCGTTCATGTTGTTACCGCTACGCTTGTTGCCAGTCATTGGCGTTCCTCGTTCGGCTGCTGGGTTCCGTGCGCGGGCCGCCTTACTGGCAGGCCTCGCAGTCGGGGTCGTCCAGCGAGCAGGCCTGGGGTACCGGCGCCGGCGCGGGGGCCGCCTCGGCTTCGGCCTTGGCCTGCAGCTGCGGTGTGGCACCGGAGGAGACCTTGTTCAGGGTGCCCTGAGACACGGTGGACTTCTCGGTGGTGGTGGCCGACAGCGCGCGCAGGTAGTAGGTGGTCTTGAGACCGCGGAACCAGGCCATGCGGTAGGTGATGTCCAGCTTCTTGCCAGAGGCGCCGGCAATGTACAGGTTCAGCGACTGGGCCTGGTCGATCCACTTCTGGCGGCGGCTGGCGGCGTCGACCAGCCAGCGCGGCTCCACCTCGAAGGCGGTGGCGTACATGGCCTTGATGTCGTCGGGGATGCGGTCGATTTTCTGCACCGAGCCCTCGTAGTACTTGAGGTCGTTGACCATGACCGAGTCCCACAGGCCGCGGGCCTTGAGGTCGCGCACCAGGTAGGGGTTGACCACGGTGAACTCGCCCGACAGGTTCGATTTCACGTACAGGTTCTGGTAGGTGGGCTCGATGGACTGCGACACGCCGGTGATGTTGGCGATGGTCGCGGTCGGGGCGATGGCCATGACGTTGGAGTTGCGCATGCCCTGGGCTTTCACCTTGGCGCGCACGCCGTCCCAGTCCAGGGTCTGGCTCTTGTCCACTTCAATGAACTGCTCGCCGCCGCGCTGTTCGATGAGGATGTCCAGCGAGTCGATGGGCAGTTTGCCCTGGCTCCACAGCGAGCCCTCGTAGCTCTGGTAGCTGCCGCGCTCGGCGGCCAGGTCGCTGGAGGCCTGGATGGCGTAGTAGCTCACCGCTTCCATGGAGCGGTCGGCGAATTCCACCGCGGCATCGGAGGCGTAGGCGATGTGCTGTTTGTACAGCGCGTCCTGGAAGCCCATGATGCCGAGGCCCACCGGGCGGTGCTTGAAGTTGGAGTTCTGCGCTGTCGGCACCGAGTAGTAGTTGATGTCGATAACGTTATCGAGCATGCGCACGGCGGTTTTGATGGTTTTTTCCAGCTTGGCCATGTCCAGGCCGTTCTCGCCGGTGTGCTGGGCGAGGTTGACCGAGCCCAGGTTACACACCGCGATTTCATCTTTGCTGGTGTTGAGGGTGATCTCGGTGCACAGGTTGGAGGAGTGCACCACACCGGCGTGCTGCTGCGGGCTGCGCAGGTTGCAGGGGTCCTTGAAGGTGATCCAGGGGTGGCCGGTCTCGAACAGCATGGACAGCATCTTGCGCCACAGGTCCTGGGCGCGTACGCGCTTGAACAGCTTGAGTTCGCCGATGCGGGTCATGTCTTCGTAGGCGAGGTAGCGCTCTTCGAAGGCGGTGCCGTACAGGTCGTGCAGGTCGGGGCAGTCGCTGGGCGAGAACAGGGTCCACTCGCCGTCGGTGAACACGCGCTTCATAAACAGGTCGGGCACCCAGTTGGCGGTGTTCATGTCGTGGGTGCGGCGGCGGTCGTCGCCGGTGTTCTTGCGCAGCTCGAGGAATTCCTCGATGTCCAGGTGCCAGCTCTCCAGGTAGGCGCAGACCGCGCCCTTGCGCTTGCCGCCCTGGTTGACGGCCACGGCGGTGTCGTTGACCACCTTGAGGAAGGGCACCACGCCCTGGCTCTTGCCGTTGGTGCCTTTAATGTAGGAGCCCAGCGAGCGCACCGGGGTCCAGTCGTTGCCGAGGCCGCCGGCAAACTTGGACAGCATGGCGTTGTCCTGGATGGCGCCGTAGATGCCGAACAGGTCGTCGGGCACGGTGGTGAGGTAGCAGGACGACAGCTGCGGGCGCAGGGTGCCGGCGTTGAACAGGGTCGGCGTGGAGCTCATGTAGTCGAAGGAGCTGAGCAGGTCGTAGAACTCGGCGGCGCGGGCGTTCTTGTCGTCTTCTTCCGCGGCCAGGCCCATGGCCACGCGCATGAAGAAGATCTGCGGCAGCTCGAAGCGCACGTCGTTGCTGTGAATGAAGTAGCGGTCGTACAGGGTCTGCAGGCCCAGGTAGTGGAACTGCATGTCGCGCTCGGGCTTGATGGCCGCGCCCAGGGCGTCCAGGTCAAAGTCTTGCAGCTCGGGGGCCAGCAGTTCCAGCTCGATGCCCTTGGCGACGTAGGCTTTCAGCGCCTCGGGGTAGCGCTCGACCATGTCGTGCTGGGTGGCGCTGTCGGCCACTTCCAGGAAGGACAGCGCCTCGGCGCGCAGCTTGTCCAGCAGCAGGCGGGCGGTGACGTAGCTGTAGTTGTGCTCTTTCTCGACCAGCGAGCGGGCGGCGATCACCAAGGCAGTGTTGACCTCGCCGGCGTCGACGCCGTCGTACAGGCTCTTGAGGGCTTCATCCAGTACCGCCTGGCCGTTGACGTCGGCCAGGCCTTCGCAGGCTTCGTCGACGATGAATTCCATGCGGCCCAGGTCCAGCGGGGTGCTGATGCCGTCGGGCTGGGTGACGCGGATGCTGGGGTGGGCCTTCTCGGGGGGAACTTCGGTGTTGGCGCGGCGCTCCTGGGCGCGGGCCTCGCGGTAGAGCACGTAGTCGCGCGCCACCTTGTGCTCGCCGCTGCGCATCAGTGCCAGCTCGACCTGGTCCTGAATGTCTTCGATATGGATGGTGCCGCCGGAGGGCATGCGGCGCTTGAAGGTGGTGGTGACCTGCTCGGTGAGCTTGTCGACGGTTTCGTGGATGCGCGAGGAAGCCGCGGCAGTGCCGCCCTCTACCGCCAGGAAGGCCTTGGTGATGGCGATTTTGATCTTGTCGTCGGTGTAGGGCACCACGGTGCCGTTGCGCTTGATGACGCGAATCTGGCCGGGAGCGGTGGCCTGAATCTCAGCCGGGCTCTGGGTGGATTCGGGGGCCTTGCTCTTGGTGGGTTGGCTTTCGGCTTGGGTGCGCATGGTATCTCCAGGTATCGCCTATTCAATCGCTGACGAGTTTGTTGTTATGCGATGCAACCAGTTACAGCTCGCGTCGGGTACAACTGTTTCAGGACTGTGTTGGGT
>JBFHRT010000146.1:0-5979 GCA_041591575.1 Spongiibacteraceae bacterium | reverse complement strand
GGATGCTCGTCATCCAGTAAATGCAGGCTGGCGTGATTTTCCTTCGCGAAGCGCAGGCTGTGTTCCCAGGGAATGATGTCGTCACGCCAGCCGTGCACCACGCTGATCACCGGCGCCTGCGGGCGGTGTTCACTGATGCTGTAGCGCCCGCCGAGGTACAGTGCCGGCGCCAGCAGAAACAGCCCGGCCACCGGCGCCCGCGCTGCGGCTACTGTTGCCACATAGCCGCCCATGGACGAACCCACCAGCAGGCAGGGGGCTGCGGTTGCCTTGATCTTGTCCAGCAATCGCACCACCCGCGCATCGGGCTCATCGCGCAGATCGCGGTAATCAATACTGCTCCAGTGGTAACCCCGGTTTTCCACCAGCTCGACCATGCGCTGGATCTTGGTGCCCATGGGGCCGGATTCCTGGCCGTGGTTAAAGATGATGTGCATGTTGATGGGGTTCCTATTCGATACCCGGCGATGCGGGGGAGCGGGGATTGCTGTGTGTTGTGCCGGCTGCGCCCGTGTTTGGTCAGAGCGTTAGCAGGCTTGCATTCGCCGAGCTGTCTTATTGGGGCGCAGCTAGCAAAGTCGCAAACAAAAAAGCCCCGCCTTGCGGCGGGGCTTTTTAAAATTTGGTGGAGGCGGCGGGAATTGAACCCGCGTCCGTCAGCACTCCGCCCAGAGCTCTACATGCTTAGGTCCGTCAATTGATTTAGCCGCAAACAGCCCGACGGGCAGGACGTTATTGGCGATCCCGGATAGAGTTTAACAGCGCCACCCCGGGCAGGCTTTGCTGCGATCCAGTTCTGTATGACAGTCAGGAGCGCGGTACTGGCACCTTGCTCGCAACTGCTAGCGGGGGTTTAGGCCGCTAGAGCGTAGTTGTCGTCGTTGGCAACTATCAATTTGCAGCTTTGGATTAACGTGATTGGCTGCCATCACGGCATGCACTCAGGGTTTTGTTACCGGCGTCGAATCCAAATCGCCCCCTGGTGTTGTGCGAGCCGGGCAAGGCTCGCTGCGGTCATTCTAACGCAGCGCCCGGGTGCCCGCCAGCACTGTATTTGCGTGAACCGGTCTAGGTTTCGATTTCCAGCAGGTAGCCGTCGATCTTGCGCGGCTTGCTGACGTCCCACTCATAGAGCTCGGCGCCAAAGTCCTGCCGGCAGCGCTCGGCCAGTTCCAGGAAGGGGTCGCGACCGGGGTCGGCGATGACGATGCGGCCGACCTTGGCGCGCACCGCCTTGTCGACCACCTGGTACAGCGGTTCAATCAACTCGTCCCAGAAGCAGATGTCGCCACCCAGCACCAGATTCTGGCCGCGTAGGTCTTTGACCTTGAGCTCCTCGTAGCGGCGCACGGTGGTGCGGATCTGTACGTCATTGAGGATGGCGTGGGTGTCTAGGTAGGGAAAGACATGGTCGTCGGCGTCGACGGCGGTGACGCAGGCGTCGAAATGTTTGGCGCAGAAGATGCTGAGCAGCCCCCAGCCACAGCCGATCTCGGTGACCTTGGCGTGGTCCTTGGGCGGGTTGTCCTTGAGATAGTCCATAATCAGGAAGCTGGAGCCCCACACCTTGTAGCCATGGATTTCGGGGTCGGGCAGCAGCTCGCGGATGTGCTGCAGGTATTCGTGGTTTTTCTTGAGAACAATCAGTCCGTTGAGTTCATTATATTCCTGACCGGCCATCTTCACTCCCCAAGCATTATTTATCTAGGTTGCGGTGGCCGAGGTCGCACGCGGCGATCCCGGTCCCTAACTTGTAAAGGGATTCGCGCAGAACTGCAAGGGTTTGATACTGATGTCGCGCGTTAGATGCGGCGTGGGCCTTTGTGCTCGCGGCGGAGGTCTCGCTGTTTCGTGCGCTTTTTTGCGTAGAGGCGGAAGTCTGCTGAGTCGCCGTGCAAGCTGTCGCTTCGACGCGAATTTTCACGCCGGCGGGAAACGAGGCCGGGCTGCGCGCCCAGCGTTGGCAGGCGCGGGGACAGGTCGGTGGTTGTCGTGGCGCCGGCTGTGCCGGTCTTAGTTATTGCTGCGCAACAGGCGCTGCTTCTGCAGGTTCCAGTCGCGCTCTTTGTCGGTTTCGCGCTTGTCGTGCTGGGCCTTGCCCTTGGCCAAGGCAATTTCGACCTTGATCAGGTGCTTTTTCCAGTAGATGGCGGTACACACGCAGGTGTGCCCCTTCTGCTGGGTGCTGGCAATCAGTTTGCTCAGCTCGCGCGAGTGCAGCAGCAGCTTGCGGCTGCGGGTGGGATCGGTGACGTAGTGGGTGGAGGCGCTGGCCAGTGGCGTGATGTAGGCGCCGAGCAGCCAAGCCTCGCCATCCTTGAGCAATACGTAGCTGTCGGTGAGCTGGGCCTTGCCGGCACGGCAGCTTTTGACCTCCCAGCCTTGCAGAGACACGCCGGCCTCGAATTTCTCTTCGATAAAATAGTCGTGCTTCGCCTTCTTGTTGAGGGCGATGGTGCTGCTGGGGGCTTTGGGCTTTTTCTTGCTCATAGCGCGGCATTATAGGGTGGGGACCGATAAACACAAAGCAAATCAGTGGCTTTTACCGTGCCGGCTGGAAATGGGGGGCGACCTCCGGTAAAAAGGCAGGCGAGTGATTATCCGGCACGCAATTATGCCGGGCTGGTCATGCGGCACGACATGGTGTCGCCGCTGGCAGAGGGCCGGTGCGAGCCCGGGAAGGCCGGCAGATTCGCACATCTGCGTCAGGTTTTTCACGGCGGCGGCCAGATAGCTCGGGACGGCTTGTCTGGCCGCCGTGATAATAATAGGGGTGTAGTTGACGCATGAGTTTGAACCGGGTGGCGCCGCAGGGCGTGTGGACCAGTCGCTGGACCTTTGTGGCAGCGGCGGCGGGCCTGGCGATTGGCCTCGGCAATTTCTGGCGTTTTGCCGACAGCGCCGGTGAGTACGGCGGCGGCGCCTATCTGATGCTTTACGTTGCCTGCGTGCTGCTGTTTGCGATGCCGGCGCTGGTGGCGGAGGTGGTCATCGGCAGCCGCGGCCGCGCCAGTCCGCCGCGGGCGCTGCATTACCTGGCGCTGGAGTCGGCGACCACGCCCTGGTGGCGGCTGTTCGCCTCGCTGGCATGCCTCGCCTCGTTGCTGGTGCTGGGCTATCTGGGCGTTATCGGCGGCTGGGTGCTGGCCTATATCCCCCTGTTGGCCAGGGAGACCCTTACCGCAGCCAGTGTGGAGCTGGCCGCAGAACACTTCAATACACTGCTGGCATCGCCGCAGACCATGCTCTACTGGCAGAGCCTGTTTATGGCGATGTCGGCCTGCCTGGTGTCGCTGGATATGACGCGCCTGCTGGGGCGGATGCTGCGCATCGCGGTGCCAATCATGCTGATCATGCTGGCGCTGGCAGTCTACTGCGGTTATCGCCTCGGCGACGTCGGCGCCGCCTGGCAGTTTCTGTTCGAGCTGCGCCCGGGGGACCTCAGCTGGCAGGCGCTGCTGGCAGCGCTGGCGCAGGCTTTCTTCAGTCTCAGCCTGGGGCTGGGAGCAATGACGGTGTTTGGTGCGTATTTCCCGGATGGGCGCTCCATTTCACGCCAGGTGACAGCGGTGGTGGTGCTGGACCTGCTGGTGGCCATGGCGGCCGGGCTGGCGATTTATGCGCTGGTGCTGGACCAGAATATCGACCCCGGTCGCGGTGCCGCGCTGCTGTTTGTGAGTCTGCCCTACGCCTTTGGCAACCTGTTTTTTGGCGATATCGCCGGCGCGCTGTTTTTCGCGCTGCTGGGCTTGGTGACACTGACGACCGCGGTGGCGCTGATGGAGCCGGCGGTGGCGGCGCTGCAGGAGCGGTTGCGCTGGCGGCGGCCGCTGCTGGTGCTGCCGGTGGCGGCGCTGGTGTGGCTGTTGGGCGCCGGCTGTATCCAGGCCTTCAGCGCGGGGCCGGCGCTGCAGTGGCTGGGGCGCAACCCACTGGAGTGGCTGGACCTGATCAGCGCCAATATCCTGGTGCCGCTGTGCGCGCTGGGCTTTGCCCTGTTTGCCGGTTGGCGTATGCGCGCCGAGGTTTTACGCGACGAACTGCACAATGCCAGCGACCGCTTTTTTTCGCTTTGGCGGGTGCTTCTGCGGTATATTGCCCCACCCGCAATACTGGTGGTGCTCCTGGGTGGACTCTACCAGCGCTTTTGGGTGTAAGGGGACCGCTTTATGAGCAATATCAGCCGCAGTGCGCTGCTGCCGTATTCGGCGCAGGCGGTGTTCGATCTGATCAACGATGTCGAGGCCTATCCCCGCTATATGGATGGCTGTGTTGGCGCTGAAGTCTACTCTATCGAGGGTGATGAGATGGTGGCGCGACTGGATCTGTCCAAGGGCGGCCTGCGCCAGAGTTTCACCACCCGCAATCGACTGCTGCCGCCGAAATCGGTGACGCTGGAGCTGGTAGACGGCCCCTTCGACCACTTCGAAGGCCGCTGGACCCTGCTCGCGCTGAGTGATTCAGCCTGCAAGGTGTCACTACAGCTCAAGTTTCAGCTGTCCAGTGCAGTGCTCAGTGTTGCGGCCCGTCAGTTGTTCAACAGCGCCGCCAATAACCTGGTGGACGCGATGGTCAAGAGAGCAAACGAAGTCTATGGAAAATAGCGAAACCATTCACGTAGAAGTCGTCTACGCCCTGCCCGACAAGCAGAAAATCGTCGCGCTGGAGCTGCCCGCCGGCAGTACCGTGCGCGAGGCAGCGCTGCGCTCGCAGATGGACGCGCACTTTCCTGGGCTGGATCTGGCCACCGCCGACCTCGGTGTGTTTGGCAAGTCGGTGCCCAAGCCGGACACGCAGGCGCTGCAGGACGGTGATCGTGTGGAAATCTACCGCCCGCTGATCGCCGACCCCAAAGAGGTGCGCAAGCAGCGCGCGGCCAAGGTCAAAGAGCGCCAGAAGCAGGAAGGACGTCGCGGATAGGCTGGCGCGGCGCCGATAGGGCGCCGGACAGCTATTGCTCTAGGGTTATCGCGCTGAGGTGGAGCCGGGAGCTGGATGCGCTGCTAGCTAGCGGCGTGGGCCGCGGGGCTTTGTGTCGCCATCATCGCCTTCTGCGCGGGACTTGCTGCCGGCGCGCTCCACCATGGCCTCAGTGTCGGCGTCGATGGCCAGGTGCGGATCTTGCGCTTTGGCTTTACCGTCTTTTTTACCGCTTGGCGCCGTGGGTACGATGCTGCTGATAAAGTGGCTGAGCTTGCCCTCTTCGAAGAAAACGGTCAGGCGCTTGCGCTCGGTGGACTTGTCGGCCCCGCGCAGGGTGTAGACATAGTCCCAGCGGTCCGGGGTGAACGGGTCCTGCACCAGCGCGCGACCCAGCACAAACTCCACCTGGCTTTTGCTCATGCCCGGTTTCAGCTGGGCCACCATGTCCTCGTCGAGGATGTTGCCCTGCTCAATGGGAAGGCGGTAAACCCCGGGGAATTCCAGGGTGCTACAGGCGCTGGTCGTGGCCAACAACAGGGCTGCCATCAGGGCGGGGGCCGCACTTCTAAACATGGGTTTGCACTTCAATCGATTGTCGAGGCGTGGGATAATAGCGCAATCCCCCACTCAACGCTAAGAGGCACGCATGTCGCTGGAAAATCAGGAACTTCGCAAGGCCGGATTAAAGGTGACACTGCCGCGGGTGAAAATTCTGCAGCTGCTGGAGCAGGCTGAAACCGACAACCAGCACCTCAGCGCCGAAGACGTATATCGGGCGCTGATGGAGAGCGGCGAAGACGTGGGGCTGGCGACGGTGTACCGGGTGCTGACCCAGTTTGAGACTGCCGGCCTGGTGGTGCGCCACAACTTCGAAACCGGCCACTCGGTGTTCGAGCTGGCCAAGGGCGAGCACCACGACCATATGGTGTGCATGGAGACCGGTGAGGTTATCGAATTCTGCGATGAGGTCATCGAGCGCCGCCAGCGCGAGCTGGTGGCCGAGCGCGGTTTCGAGCTGCTGGATCACTCACTGGTGCTGTACGTGCGGCCCAAGCG
>JBFHRT010000145.1:0-5996 GCA_041591575.1 Spongiibacteraceae bacterium | reverse complement strand
TAAGTTAATGGCATTGGGGTGCGCTGTGCGCACCGATTCTAGCGTCAGGCCTCCGACCGCAGTCATCAGTGCCGGGTATCCAGCATCTCCCGGGCGTGGGCCAGGGTGTGCTCGGTGATGGCGATGCCGCCCAGCATGCGGGCAATTTCCTCGATTTTTTCGCCGTCGACCAGCGCCTGCAGGTCGGTGCGCACCTGTTTGCGGCTGGCGGTTTTCTGGATTTTCAGGTGGTGGTCGCCCTTGCTTGCCACCTGTGGCTGATGGGTCACACACAGCACCTGGGCGCTGCGCCCCAGGGTGCGCAGCAGGTTGCCGACAATCTCGGCGGTGGCGCCGCCGATGCCGACGTCCACCTCGTCGAACACCACGGTGGGCACGGTGGCCACCTGTGCGGTCACCACCTGGATGGCCAGGCTGATACGCGACAGCTCACCGCCGGAGGCAATGCGGTTCAGCGCGCCCGGTGTGCTGCCGGGGTTGGTGCTGACCAGAAACTCGATGTCCTCGCGGCCCAGCGGGTGGGGCAGTTCACTGTCGCGGGGGCGCAGCTCGATATGGAAGCGGCAGTTGGCCATGGCCAGCGCTGCCAGCTGTTCCTCGACCTTTTTGCACAGACTCTTGGCCGCCTTGCGCCGCTTGTTACTAAGCTTTTCCGCCAGCGTGTTGTACTGCGCCAGCAGTGCTTCGCACTGCTGTTCCAGCTGCTCGATGCGCTCATCGGAAGCGCTCAGTGAATCCAGCTCTGCCTGCAGCTCGCTCTGCAGCAAGGCCAGCTGTTCGGGGCGAACCCGGTGTTTGCGCGCGGTCTGGTAGAGAGCGTCCAGCCGCTCCTCCACCGCCTGCAGGCGCTCGGGGTCCAGCTCCAGGCTGTCGACATGGTGTTGCAGTTCGCCCGCGGCCTCCTCGATCTGGATCAGGGCGCTGTCCAGTAGTTCCTCTGCTGCGCGCTGGCGTTCGCCGGCGCCCTCGCTGCCGCGCAGCGCTGCCAGTGCTTGGTGCAGCACCGCCATGGCGTTGATCTCGTCGTCGCGGCACAGCGCCAGCGCCTGGTGGCCGGCGGCGATGATGCTCCCGGCGTTGGCCAGCTGTTTCTGTTCTGCCTCCAATTCCTGCAGCTCGGTTTCGCTGGGGGCCAGCCGCTCCAGTTCGTCCAACTGGTAGCTCAGCAGCTGGCTGCGCGCGCTCTGCTCGTCACTGTGCTCGCGCAGGCTACTGAGTTCGCGCCGCGTCTGCTGGTGGCGCTGGGCCAGCTGCGCCAGCTCGGCACTCAGGGAGCCGGTCTCGGCGAAGGCATCTAGCACCCGGCGCTGGTGGTCGCGCTGCAGCAGTGACTGGTGCTCGTGCTGGCTGTGAATGTCGATGAGGTGGCCGCTGAGCCGGCGGATGTCCTGCAGGGTGGCAGGCTGGCCGTTGATATAGCCGCGCGAGCGGCCCTCGCTGGTGATCACCCGGCGCAGCACGCACTCGTCGCCGGCCAGCAGGTCGCGTTCACTGAGAAAACGCTGGGCCTCGGGGATGGCGGCGATATCGAATAGGGCGTGGATCTCGGCGCGCTCGGCGCCGGCGCGCACCACGCCGGCGTCGGCACGATCGCCCAGGGCCAGTCCCAGGGCGTCGAGCATGATGGACTTGCCGGCGCCGGTCTCGCCGGTGACGACGGTCATGCCGCTGTGTAGCTCGACTTCCAGTGACTCGGCAATGGCGTAGTTGCTGATGCTGAGCTGGGTAAGCATGGCGGGCCCCCTTGTCCGGGATGTGTAGGTGTTGGTGGTGGCGTTTGGCGCTGCGCATATCTTGGTCTGTGTATTTATACAGTATGGATATTTATCCTGGCAATAGGCCTTGTTTACTTTGTCCGGCCGCTCGCTAGAATCGAGTGCAGGACACGGAGTTTGCGATGGTTGCAGAAGTGATCAGCGAGCGCGCGCAGCGCCTGCTCAAGGCTTTGGTGGAGCGCTATATCCGCGAGGGGCAGCCGGTGGGGTCGGGCACCTTGCTGCAGGACAGCGGCTTGCCCGTCAGCGCCGCCACCGTGCGCAATATCATGGCTGACCTGGAGGAGCGCGGCCTGGTGCACTCGCCCCACACCTCCGCTGGCCGCGTGCCCACTGCCCGTGGTTATCGTCTGTTCGTCGACAGCCTGATCACCGTGGAGCCGCTCACCGGCGAGGCCCTGCGCGGGCTGGAGAGCGAGCTGGTGGCGGGCAAATCGCCGCGGGAGCTGGTGGCCAGCGCCTCGCGGCTGTTGTCCAGCATTACCGCCCAGGCCGGGCTGGTGACCATTCCCCGCCACAATCGGATGGCGCTGCGCCAGGTGGAGTTTCTGCCGTTGACCGGCGGGCGGGTGCTGGTGATCCTGGTGACCAATGAGAGCGATGTGCAGAACCGGGTGATTCAGACCGGCCGCGATTTCAGTGACATGGAGCTGCAACAGGCGGCCAACTTCATCAATCAGCGCTACGCCGGCCGCGACCTGGACGCGGTGCGCGACAGCCTGATCGGCGCCATGCACAGCGACAAGGCGGTGATCGACCGCTATATGCAGACCATTCTCGATATCGCCTCCCGCGCCTTTGACAGCAGTGACGAGGTCGATGATTACGTACTGGCCGGGGAGCGCCAGCTGCTGGAGGCCGCCGGTCCCGAGCGCCTGGAAAAGTTGCGCGACCTGTTCGATGCCTTCGAGCGCAAGAAGGATATCCTTGACCTGGTGGACCGCTGCCTGCGCGCCGATGGCGTCAAGGTGTTCATCGGCGAGGAGTCCGGTTACCAGGTGCTGGATGACTTCAGCGTGGTCACCGCGCCCTACCAGAGCGGCGGCCGCACCCTGGGGGCGCTGGGGGTAATTGGCCCCACCCGCATGAGCTACGAGCGGGTCATCCCCATTGTCGACATCACCGCGCGCATGCTCAGCCAGGCGCTGGAGCCCGTCTGAGGGCGCGCGCGGCTCCCGCACGTCCATCCCTGCTGGCAAAAAATCGTTCAGTTGTGCTTGAAATAGGCGCAGTCACCCCCATATTGTCCGGCAGTCGACCAATTGCACAGCAGATGACGGAGTCTGATCAGTGGTAAAGCAAGATAAGCACGAGCGCGCGGAGCAGGACCAGCAGGCTGAGGCTGCCGCAGCGGAACAGGCCGCGGCCGAGCAAGCCGCTGCCGCACCGGCGCCGGAGGGCGATGCCGAGTCCGCCGCTGCGCCCGAGGGCGACGCGGCGCTGCAGGCCGAGCTGGAGGCCGCCCGTCAGGAAGCCGCCGAAGCCAAAGACCAGGCGCTGCGCGCCGTGGCCGAGGCCCAGAACGCGCGCCGCCGCGCCGAGAAAGACGTGGAGCAGGCCCGCAAGTTCGCGCTGGAGCGCTTCGCCGGCGAGCTGCTGGTGATCGTCGACAACCTGGAGCGGGCGCTGGATGCCGCCGATTCCGAGCAGGAGGCCGTCAAGCCGGTGCTGGAGGGTATTCAACTGACTCACCGCAGCTTCCTCGACACCCTGGCCAAGCACAAGATCGAGCAGGTCGACCCCCGTGGCGAGCCCTTCGATCCGCAGTTTCACGAGGCCATGGCGATGGTGCCCAACCCCGAGGTGGAGCCCAACACCGTCATCGACGTGATGCAGAAAGGCTACACCCTCAACGGCCGCCTGCTGCGCGCCGCCATGGTGGTGGTGGCCAAGGCCGCTGAATAAGCGGCGCGGATTCACTGGCAGGGCTTGAAAAACACAGATTCGGGCCAATATTGGCTGTTAAGAGACACAGACCGGTTGCTACACCGGTGAGCACTTTGGAGAAGAATGATGGGAAAGATTATCGGCATTGACCTGGGTACCACCAACTCCTGCGTGGCCATCCGCGATGGTGACAAGGTCAAGGTGATTGAGAACGCCGAGGGCGCGCGCACCACCCCCTCGATCGTGGCCTACACCGAAGAGGGTGAGGTACTGGTGGGCCAGAGTGCCAAGCGCCAGGCGGTAACCAACCCCCACAACACCCTGTTTGCCGTTAAGCGTCTGATTGGCCGCCGTTTTTCCGACGCGGTTGTGCAGAAAGACATCCAGATGGTGCCCTACAAAATCGTCGAGGCTGACAACGGCGACGCCTGGGTCGAGGCCCACGGCGAGAAAATGGCACCGCCGCAGGTGTCGGCCGACGTGCTCAAGAAAATGAAGAAGACCGCCGAAGACTACCTGGGCGAGACCGTGACCGAGGCGGTCATCACCGTGCCGGCCTACTTCAACGACTCCCAGCGCCAGGCCACCAAGGACGCCGGTCGCATCGCCGGTCTGGACGTCAAGCGCATCATCAACGAGCCCACCGCCGCGGCGCTGGCCTACGGCATGGACCAGACCAAGGGCGACCACACCATCGCAGTCTACGACCTGGGCGGTGGTACCTTCGACATCTCCATCATCGAGATCGCCGATGTTGACGGTGAGCATCAGTTCGAGGTGCTGTCCACCAACGGTGACACCTTCCTCGGTGGTGAGGACTTCGACCTGCGCATCATCAACTACCTGGCCGAGGAGTTCAAAAAGGACCAGGGTATCGACCTCAAGGGTGACTCCCTGGCCATGCAGCGCCTGAAAGAGGCCGCCGAGAAGGCCAAGATCGAGCTGTCTTCCAGCCAGCAGACCGAGGTCAACCTGCCCTACATCACCGCCGATGCCACCGGTCCCAAGCACCTGGTGGTGAAGCTGACCCGCGCCAAGCTGGAGTCGCTGGTGGAAGACCTGGTGGAGCGTTCCATCGAGCCCTGCCGCACCGCGCTCAAGGACGCAGGCCTGTCGGCGTCGGATATCGACGAGGTCATCCTGGTGGGCGGCCAGACCCGCATGCCGATGGTGCAGAAGAAGGTTGCGGAGATCTTCGGCAAGGAGCCGCGCAAGGACGTCAACCCCGACGAGGCCGTGGCCGTGGGCGCCGCCATTCAGGGTGCGGTGCTGTCTGGCGACGTCAAGGACGTGCTGCTGCTGGACGTGACCCCGCTGACCCTGGGCATCGAGACCATGGGCGGCGTGGCCACCCCGTTGATCGAGAAGAACACCACCATCCCGACCAAGAAGTCGCAGATCTTCTCGACGGCTGAGGACAACCAGACCGCGGTGACCATCCACGTGGTGCAGGGTGAGCGCAAGCAGGCGGCGCAGAACAAGTCGCTGGGCCGTTTCGACCTGGCCGACATTCCGCCGGCGCCGCGCGGCCTGCCGCAGATCGAGGTCACCTTCGACATCGACGCCAACGGCATCCTGCACGTGTCCGCCAAGGACAAGGCCACCGACAAGGAGCAGTCCATCCAGATCAAGGCTTCCGGCGGCCTCAACGATGACGACATCGAGCGCATGGTGCAGGAAGCCGAGGCGCACGCCGAGGAAGACAAGAAGTTCGAGGAGCTGGTGGTCGCTCGCAACACTGCCGACGGCATGGTGCATGCGGTGCGCAAGACCCTGAACGAGGCCGGTGACAAGGCCACCGACGAAGAGAAGGAGGCCATCGAGGCGGCCATCAAGGCGGTGGAAGAGGCGCTGGACGGTGACGACAAGGCCGCCATCGAGGCCGCTACCGAGAAGCTGACCGAGGCCTCCGGCTCACTGGCGCAGAAACTCTACGCCGAGCAGGCTGCCCAGGCCGAAGCCGCCGGTGGCACCGAAACTGCCGACAGTGGCAAGGACGATGGCGATGTGGTGGATGCCGAGTTCGAAGAGGTCAAGGACGACAAGAGCAAGTAAAGGCGACGCCGCGTACGGCGGGAGGTGGCCGCTTAGGCGAACCGCCTCCCGCTCGGCGCAACCACAGTCGTAGCGAAGCGCGGGCCCTGAGCCCGCGTTTGCGCTGAAAAAATACAGAGATCTTGGATTCAGATGTCGAAACGCGATTACTACGAGGTGCTCGGGGTCGAGCGCGGAGCTTCCGATCAGGAGATCAAGAAGGCCTACCGGCGCCTGGCCATGAAATACCATCCGGACCGCAATCCGGATGACGCCGAAGCCAAGGGCAAATTCCAGGAG
>JBFHRT010000144.1:0-5997 GCA_041591575.1 Spongiibacteraceae bacterium | reverse complement strand
CTATTACCGAGCGACAACATGGCAATGAAAATACAGTTACTACTCACCGGCAACGAATTGATGGCCGGCGATATTATCGACTCCAACTCCGCGATGGTGGCCGAGTTTCTGGCGGACAAAGGCTGGCGTATTGCACGCAAAGTAACTGTCGGTGACGAGCCTGAGAGCCTGCGTACGGAAATCGCCGCGATGGCAAGCGCCGCCGATGTGTTGCTGATCAATGGCGGTCTCGGCCCCACTGTCGATGATCTCACTGCCACGGTGTTGGCCGACGTTGCCGGTGAAGCACTGTCGGAGCACCCGAAGGCGCTGGCACACCTGGAAGACTGGTGCGCCGAGCGCGGCATTGCACTCAATGCGGCCAACCGCAAACAGGCACTGTTACCGGCCGGTGCAGACATCATTCCCAATACCAGCGGCAGCGCGGTGGGTATTCGCATGATGCTGGGTAACTGCCTGGTGCTGGCAACCCCCGGCGTTCCCAGCGAACTGCGACAAATGCTGCGCCGCGACATCATGCCATTACTGAGTGAGCGTTTCCCTGCTGACCACATCCAAACCCGGCGTTTGGTTACTTTTGGCATCGGGGAGTCTACGCTGCAGCAGAAGCTTGACCGGGAATTTCCCGACTGGCCAGAGGCGCTCGAACTAGGCTTTCGCGCATCGATGCCCACGGTTGAAGTCAAACTGACGGTGCGCAGCGAAGCAGACGCTCTCTTGCTGGATGAGTGGGAGGCCCGACTGGGTGATTTTTTTGGCGAACATTTACTGGGGCCGGCGCCGACCTCCTTAGCCGCTAGTGCCGTGGCGGCGCTCTCGCGAGAGCAGCTGCGGGTGAGCTGCGCCGAATCCTGTACCGGAGGCGGCATCGCTGCCCAGTTGACCGCCATCCCCGGCGCTTCACAGGTATTTGAGGGAGGTTTTGTCACCTACTCCAATGCCATGAAGCAGGCGATGCTGGGAGTGTCGGCGCAGTCGCTGGCCGACTATGGCGCCGTCAGCGAAAGCGTAGCCCGGGAAATGGCATTGGGTGCACTGCAGCGCAGCGGTGCCGATATCGCGGTGGCAGTCACCGGTATCGCCGGCCCCGATGGAGGCAGCGC
The DNA here is from genome assembly GCA_041591575.1 of Spongiibacteraceae bacterium. Lineage (GTDB taxonomy): Bacteria > Pseudomonadota > Gammaproteobacteria > Pseudomonadales > Spongiibacteraceae > JBFHRT01. Next base: position 4,894 of record JBFHRT010000144.1, on the reverse strand, counting down.
CGACAAGCCGGTAGGCACCGTTTGGCTGGCCTGGGGCAGCGCAGAACAACTGCAGAGTCAGTGCCTGCACCTTCCCTACGGCCGTGAAAAGTTCCAGCAGTGGGTGTGCGCGATCGCACTGGATCTGGTGCGGCGCTGTGCTCTGGGCATGGATTCGGTGCCGCGTTATCTGGAGCGGCACCGCAAACGCTGATTTACCGGCACACTGGCGCCGTTCAGGCGCGCTGCAGGTGCTCGTCAACCCACTGCAGCAACATGGTGTAGAAGCCCTTGATGATCTCGCCGGCCTCTTCGTCGCTGACGCCGACCGGGCTAGCGGAACCGCGCCAGTCAATGCGGCAGCTGGCATCGCCGGTCACCACCACGGTCGGCCCCGCCCGGTAATCGGTGACCGGCATCGGAATACCGGTGGGAATGCTGTAACTCAGCGTCATGGCGTCGTGATCAATGTGCTCCAGCACTTCGTCGATGGGGTCCATATCCGGCATGTGGATGCGACGCGTCATGCCTACGCCCTCACCGATCACCTCCACCTTGTCCATGCCCGGTGCCCAGCTGATGTTGCCGAAATCCGCCAGCAGCGCCCACACCTTTTCTGCCGGAAATGTGTAATCTCGCTGTACCAATACCTCTGCCATGCTTTAGCTTCCTGTTTTTTTTAGTGATTGGTTAGTTGTAACCCAGCCGGAGCCGCCCTCCAGTGGCAGAAAAGGCCAAAGTTATGGTCAATTTCCGCGGATGAATCGAGGCCCAAAGCCTGCTAGGCTGATGGCGCCCAAGAACAAGACTGAGACCCCCATGACCCCCGCACAGAAACGCCCCGTCTGGCTGTTCAGCATGGATTCGGACAACTTTCATGCAGCGCCGACCACCACGGGCGCACTTAAAGCCTATTATCTGCGCTACGGCAGCCAGCCCGATGCCATGGACATGGAGCTGTTGCACTTCCGCGACGGCGATGCGGTGGCCGCCTGGCGCCAGCGCTGGCACGAGGAGTATTTACCACGCGCCCAGAGCGCCATCGACGCGGGCATCCGGCCGATTGCCGGCTTCAGCTTCTACACCTGGAACGCCGCCGAATTTCTGGAGCTGGCCGGCCTGATCAAGCGTGACTGCCCCGAGGTGCTGGTGTTTGCCGGTGGCCCCCACGTGCAGCAGGCAGAAGACTATCTGTTTGATGAGCCTATTGATCTGATCGCCCTGGGCGAGGGAGAGACCACCTTCCAGGAATTGCTGGATGGCCCCGAGCGCAGCAATTGGCCTAACATCGATGGCCTCGCCTACCTGGACGAACTGGGCAAGCTGACCAAAACCAAATCCCGCGAGCGCCGTATTGCACTAGATGAACTGCCCTCCGCGCTGGACGTACTGGCCCTGACCGACAGCGAAGGCAAGCCACTGTACGATTCGATATCCTATGAGACCAGCCGCGGCTGCCCTTTCAAATGCGCCTTTTGCGAATGGGGCACCGGCGCTATCGGCACCAAGATGTACCAGTTTTCCATGGAGCGCATCCGCCGCGACTGGCGCAAAATCATCGATGCCGGTATCAAGGATATCTGGCTGGCCGACTCCAACTTCGGCGCCCTGAAGGAAGACCTGGAAAAGGCCGAACTGATCTGCGAGCTCAAGCGCGAAACCGGCCTGCCCACCAGCTTCGCCACATCCTGGTCGAAAAAACACAGTCCGCGGGTGCAGGAGATTGTCCTGCTGCTCAACCGCCACGGGCTGCTGCCCCACTACCAGCTGGCGCTGCAAACGCTGACACCGAAGGCGCTGGAGCTGAGCAACCGCAAGAACATGAGCTCCAATAAATATGAGCCCATTGCCAAGCAGATGGCCGAAGAAGGCGTGCCCATTGCCGCCGAGCTGATCTGGGGCCTGCCCGGCGACAACCTGGCCTCCTTCGAGCGCAATCTCGACCAATTGCTGGCGACCTTTCCCAATATCAATATCTTCGGCTATACCCTGCTGCCCGGCACCGAGTTTTATGAAAAGCGCGAGGAATACCGCATCGACACCATCCCGGTGGCAGGTTACGGCAAGGCCAAGGGTGAGTACGTGGTCGGCTGTCATACCTTCGACCGCGACGAGGGCATTGAGGGTTATTTCCTGATCACCGCCCATATTCTGTTCGTGCACGGCCACCTGCTGCCGCTGACGGTGCGTTTTTTGGCGCTGGAAGGCTCGGTACCGGTGTCGCCGCTGCTGCGCCGCCTGTTGCGGGCATTACTGACACACTATGCCGAAGCGCTTCCGGCTTTGGATGTGGACGACCGCATGGGCGTTTACGAGGGACGCTCCAGCCTGTACCTGCACAGCCTGTCCGAGGCTGAGGGCACTTACGCGCTGATTCGCCGTGAGCTGCTGGCCTGGCTCGAACAGCAAGGCGCCTCGGCGGCGCTCACGGAACAGTTACTCAATGTGCTGGAGCTGGACCGCGCCTTGAGCCCGCGCACCGGTCAGCGCCAGCAGCAGTGGCAGTCGTTTGCTTTTGATGCCGGCGCCTACCTGCAGCGACTGGAAGCCATGGAGCTGCCGCCAGCGGGCGGCAGCGATGAGCCCAGTGAATTGCTGATCGAGACGCCGGGTGGTGTCGGCGAAATCCTGAAGGACCCTGACGGTGGCAGCTGGCTCAAGGGTAAGGTGCTGGGCGATGCCGCCGAGGCGGAAATTGTGTCGGCCTGATCTTTCGGCGTTGTTCGGCTGACGCCGCAGCGACAACAACGCGATGCTGCTGGGCGTAGGCCCGCATAAGCTTACGTTGCGGGCGTTAGCTGGAAGTTTCAGCCGTACACAAATCACCGAGACTCAACCAATGTGCGGCTAAAGCCGCACAAATGATTTTCGGGCGTCCTACTCACTCGCCTCGGAGTAGCCCAACGCACTCAGTTCGCCGCGGATCTTTGCCGCCGCCTCGGCGAGGTTCTCGCTCTCCGCTATTTTGGCATTGGCGAAGTTGAGTTCGCCCATGCTGTCGATGGGCACCAGGTGGAGGTGGGTGTGGGGAACCTCCAGGCCAACAATCATCATCCCGACGCGGGTACAGGGAAAGGCGCGCTTGATGCCGCGGGCGATTTTCTGGCTCACATTCATCAGGTGCCCGGCCAAGTCATCCGGCAGTTCATCCCAGTGATCAATCTCTTCCCGCGGAATGACCAATACGTGGCCCGGGCGCAGCGGCTGAATGGTCATGATGGCCACGGCCTGCTCGTCCCGCCACACAAAATGGCCGGGCAGTTCGCCGTTGATGATCTTGCTGAATAGTGTCGCCATGTTGTTCCCTCAATTTTTTTCTAGAAAGTCTTATCACCAATGAGCTATGGCAGCTGTGCCAACAATTCTCGAAACGCCAATCGTAAGAGCTTGTCTATCGCCGCGCGTCCCGGTTGGCCGCCATGGTCCGCCACTTCGCGCCAACTGTGGCGCTGCAATACCTTCATCGCCAACACGTCGCGTAATTCTGGGGGCAAAGTCGCCAGCCGGTGTCTTTGACTGGTGCAAAAAAGCCACAACGCTGCAGCGCCAGTATCGTATTGAATCACACCCAGCGCATAGCGGCGCACCTCTTCTAGATCGCCTGGCGCCAGCGCCTCAGGTTCACCGGCAGTCAGCAACTGCGCTACCAGCGCTGGCGGCAACTGCTGGAATTGTTCGGGCAACAGCAGCGGCAATTGACGCACAAAACGCTGCAGTAGGTTTTCTATAAGGTCGACACCGGCGGCAGACAGCGGCTTGGCCACCAGCAGCGCGTGACTGCCACTGCAACTGTCGCGGCGCGTGCCCAGGCGCAGCGGACTGTATTCCTGCCCCAGCCAGAACGGCACCACCTGTTCGTCGGCGGCGAAACTGGAGCCGATATAATCAAAACCCTGCTCGCCCGCCTGTTGTTCGATATAGCGAAGCAGTGTGCTGCCGATGCCGGCACGGCGCAGCCGGTGATGCACGGCGATACGGGAGACGCGGGCCGCTTTCAACGGCAGCGCCTGTGGCGCCGCGCAGTGGAAGGCCAGTGACTGCGCCAGTAAGTGGCCGCGCAGGCGGCGGGTACCGGTGTCTATGGCTTCGGCCAGATCCGGCGGCAATTGCCCCTCAATCATTACCAGCGCTGCGGCCACCAGCTGCTGGTCGCGGTGGACAGCGTAAATCTGTACCGCAGGCGAATCCAGCAACAGGTGAAGGTCTTCAGGCGAGGTCTGGTAGTGGGCCACCACCAACAGGCCAAATAACTGCTGCAGCAGCTCGGGCTGCGCCGCCAGGGCGGATTGCTCAATTCGCGAACATTTATCGCGCTTATCCACCAGCGCATCGACGTCGGCGTCGGCAGCCGGCTCGGCATCCAGCAATAGCCACTGACTGAGCAGCCGCTCCAGCGGGTCGCCCTCGCGCCAGCGAATGGGCGTGTGCATGGCCAGGTTGCGCCACTGCGGCGTCAGGCGATTGAGGGTATCGCGAAAGCGCACATCGAATCCGCGCCCGGTGCCCTCGTAGCCGTGTACTGTGGTGGCAAAGACCACCCGCGGGTAGTGCTCGAGTATTTGCTGCAACAGTGCCGGTGGAATGGCGGCGGCTTCGTCCACCAGCACCAGTCGCGCCTCGGGCCGTTCGCGCAACAGCACGTCGGGCGGTACGAAACGCAGTTGCGCATCACCAAATTCAAGGCGCAGGCCGTGGCGCTGTGCCGCCGGCAATGTGAGTGCGGCATGCTGAAACAGGATGTCCACCGAGCGCGGGTTGGGGCCCGCCACCAGAATGTCGCCAAAGCCCTCACTCAGAAGCGTGGCAGCAGCTATACCCAGCGCCGCACTCTTGCCACGGCCCCGGTCGGCGCGCAATACCAGCGGCCGGCGGCGATGGCCGCAGGCCACGCGCTCGATAGCTGCCATGGCTTGCT
>JBFHRT010000143.1:0-6006 GCA_041591575.1 Spongiibacteraceae bacterium | reverse complement strand
GCGTGCCCAGTCGTCGGCGGCCAGTTGCTCGAGGACGAAGGCGCTGGCTTCCTCCGCGGTGGCGGCGTCGACAAAGCGCCGCGCAGCCTGCTGCTCCAGGCGCTTGAGCCAGCTGGGGTCGAGTATCAGTGCTTGCCAGTCAGGTTTGGGCATGGGCCGTATGTGCAGGGTTTCGCCGCCGATTTGCTGTTCTATCCATAATAGCTGTTGGGGCCATAAAAGCCGCTGGGTCCGTAATAGCCGTCGGCTGCGTCGCCACTAGGGTTGTGCTGTTAGCTGTGGCGCCAGCGACTGCCAGGGCGCTGTTGCGTCAGTTGCTGCGTCGATAGTAGCGACCTTCGTGAAAACGGTCGAAATACTGCCCCAGCGCTGGATGGTCGATCTGGGCGTCGCTGGGGTCGGGCTCCAGGTGGCGTTCGGCCACGTAGGTGCTGTGATCGGCACCGTCCACCAGTACCGTGTACCAGGGAGCGTCCTTGGGCGGTCGACTTTTGGCCACGGCGTCGTACCAGGCGTCGCTGCCCTCAAATTTGCCGTCGGCGTCGGCAATGACACCGCGGTAGTCGAATTTTTTGTGGTGCACGATCTGGCCAATACTGAATTTCAGTTCGCTCATGGTGTTCTCCGCCGTCGCTGGCGGGGCTATCGCCCGGCGTGGCGTCAGTTCCAGCGGCTTGATTGCCAGTCAATAGCTTAGCGCTTAGGCAGCAGTAAGCGCAGCATTTGTTGCAGGCGCTGCCAGTCGCGGCGGCCAAACTGTGCGGACAGCACTTGCTGCAGCGCCGCCGGGTCGATGCTGATCTCGGCCAGGGTCTCGAGGGTGTCGCGGCGAAAGCGAATGGCATCACTGCCCGGTGCGGTTTCGGTCAGTTTGTCGCCGTCACCGAGTGCGGCGGCCAGCAGCAGCAGTTCGGGCAGCTGGGGTTGCTGAGGTGGTGGTGGCTGGCTGGCGCCGCGCAGTAGCTGTTCGACGGTGGCGGCATCGTAGTCGCCCACCAGGTCGTGCTCCAGGCCCAGCCGCTGGTACAACGCCTCGCTGTGCTGGCGCAGTTCTGCCATCGCTTCGTCACCGATCAGCGTGCTCAGCTCCTCCTCCACGGAAATCATGCCGGCGACCGAGTCGGCGATCAGCTCCAAGCCGCGGGCGGTGAAACAGATTTTTTTGCTGCGGCGATCGCCGCTGTCGATAAAGCGGTCGATATAGCCCAGCGCTTCCAGCTCCCGCACGATGCGGAAGATGGCCTGGTTGGTGACCCCGCAGGCACTGGCGAGGTCATTGACGCGGGTGCCGCGTAGGTCCACGCCGGTCAGCACCTGGCCGAAGGACAGCTGCAGTGAGCGGTGGCCGCGGGCGATGCTCTCGCCCATGAGTTTTTGGTGCAGGCTGCGGGTGAGGGCACCGATATAGGCGCTGATCATGGGCGGCGTGGCTTGCGGGTCGTCCCGTGATCGCAGTGAGGGATCGTCCATGGCGCGGGCTGCGGCGGTTACCGCCTGTGCCAGCGCCTGTTGTGCCGCCGGGCCCAGCAGCGTCTCGAATTCGTCTTCCAGCATCTGCAGCTCGGTGACGGCATCGCCGACCATGGCCATGCCGCGCTCGGTGAGCTGCAGGCGCTTGGCGCGGCGGTCGTCGGGGTCATCGCTGCGAGTGATATAGCCGCCCTGTTCCATCGGTTTGAGCTGCTGCAGGCACAGCTGCTTGCTGATGCCCTGCAGCGCGGCGAGTTCGGTGAGCCGCAGCGGACGCAGTGCCAGCAGCGACACGGGCTGGGTGAAGCTGACCGACAGCCGCTCATAGCCGCGGGCGTTCAGGCGCGCCAGCAGGGTGCGCTCGGCGTAGCGGGTGATGGCGGTGAGGTGGCGGGCCGGGTTGTTGCGGTAGGCTTCCCACACCGCAGCCAGATGGTCGTGGTCGATGGATTTCATGGCGCGTAAGTGTCGATGATCGTGCTGCGGCAGTGGCAGGGTAACATGTATTTATTGTTTGTTATGTGAATATTTACTATTACCGGGGGCTGTGATAAATTGCGCGTCGTTTTCGGGGATCCCGGTGCGCTCATGGGTCGCTACCGCAGCCGGAAACGCAAAAACAACAACAAATAACAATAAGAACGGAACAATAAAAATAACAGAAAGGGGTCATTTGGCTTCGTGGTATTCGGTAGTCGGGCAGTGGTTTTGCCCGCGGTAGTTGCCGAAAGAGGGCTGGATAGTCTTGTCATTGACGCTGCGGCGGTGCCGATAAAACAAGCACAACAACAGGGCACCGTCGCCGCGGTGAGTTTTTACTCAGTGCGGCGGCTGTCCGTGCGTTGCCCCGTCTTGTCGTCGTATAATTGCCCTATCTCGCGGCCACGCCGCCCATCCAGGCATTCCAGCACTGCGTCCAGCATGCGCGCGCCTTGAGCGCCGCGCCGCGGTATGCCCGTTTCCCATGGAGAGAGTCATGACAAGCCTGATCGTACCCGACAAGGAGCAGCTGCAGCAGTGGTTGGACGAGCTGGGTGTGGATACCTATCAGTGCCAGGACTGCGCCGGACTGCATCTCAGTGAGGTGGAGGAGCAGTCGGGGGTGATCAACAGCCGCCTGTTTGTTGAGCCCTTCGGCCTGTTGCTGACTACCGAACTGGAGCTGCGCACCCAGGCGATGCTGCCGCTCAGTGCCGATCTCGGCCGTCTCAGCATGGATTACCCGCTGCTCAAGCTGTTCAGCGACGTGGTGGACGAGGATGTGCCCATTCTGGTGGCGGCGGCGGTGCTGCCCACCGGCGCCGGCATCAACGCCGCCCAGCTGCGCCAGTTCCTGGAGCTGGCGGTGCCCGCCAGCGTGCAGCTCAGCGCCGAATGCCTGCAGCGCGACTACCTCTTCCTGACCGATGACGGCGCCGCCAGCGCGCGCCCGCGCAGCTCCCTGCACTGACCCCGCATCGGCGCTTTCCGGCCCGGATTCTGTGCCAATGGCGCGAATCCGGGGCCGCCTGCCAGATCCGCAATTCCCAACTAGTCTTTAGGAATATCACTCAGCGCAGTGAGGGGACCTATGCCGTGTAGGGCGGCGTGGCGATGGCGGCGAAATCTGCGGCGATGGCTGACGGCCGCGGGTGCGCCCCTTTTATGCCCGCCGCTGGCGCTGTTATGCCCGCCGCCGGCACTGGCGGCGCTGCCCGACGACCTCGGCCTGCTCAGCCTGGAGGAGCTGCTGGAGGTGGAAGTGCGGCTGGTGTCGCGCGGCGGTGAGACCGTGCAGTTGTCGCCGGCGGCGGTGTATGTACTCAGCAACGACGACATCCGCCGCTCACCCGCCACCACCATTCCCGAGCTGTTGCGCACGGTGCCGGGAGTGGAGGTGGCGCGCATTGCCACCGGCATCTGGGCCATCGCCATTCGCGGGTTTAACGGCCGCTTCTCCGACAAGCTGCTGGTGCAGATCGACGGCCGTAATCTCTATACGCCCTCGGGCTTCGTCTATTGGGACCTGGCGGACTATCTACTGGAGGATGTGGAACGTATTGAGGTGGTGCGCGGCCCCGGCGCCGCGCTGTGGGGCGCCAATGCCGTCAACGGCATCATCAATATCGTCACCCGCAACGCCGCCGACAGCCGCGGCGGGCTGCTCGTTGCCGGCGCCGGTGACGAGGAGCGTGGCTTTGGCGGCCTGCGCTACGGCGGCGACATCGACGGCGTCGGTGCGCTGCGCGGCTATATCAAGCACTTTGACCGCGATCCGGGGCGTAACGACAACGCCGGTGTCAGCTTCGATGCCTGGCGGGGCACCCGGGCGGGGCTGCGTTTTGACCGTGGTGACAGCCGCGGCGAGCGCTTCACCCTGCTGCTGGACGGTTTCGACAGCACACGTGAGGAGGAGGCCTTCCGCGGTGTGCTGGGTCCGCCCTTTGTGCGCGTCAACCGGGTGACCGGCACCAGCGCCGGCGCCAGCGTGCTGGCGCGCGGCCACTGGCGCAGTGGCGAGCGCTCCCAGTACCAGCTGCAGGCCTATGTCGATCACCTGGAGCGCGACGACAACGCCGGCCGCGTCAACATTGATACTTCCGATCTGGGCTTTCAGCACCAGTGGCAGTGGGCAGCTCGCAATACGCTGATCTGGGGGGCGAACTACCGCTACATCAGCGACGACGCGGGGGTGGGTCGCGAGCGCTGGACCGGCAACTTTATCCCGCCACAGCGCCACTATGATTACGCCAGCGTGTTTTTTCAGCAGGACTGGTGGCTGCTGGATGAGCGGCTGCGGCTGGTGGCTGGCAGCAAATTCGAGCACAACGACTTCAGCGGCCTGGAGTCGCAGCCCAGCCTGCGCGGCATCTGGACCGCGGATCGCGACACCAGTGTGTGGGCGGCGGTGTCGCGGGCGGTGCGCACCCCCAGTCGCACCGGCCAGGACGGCATCGGCGATGCGCTGGTGCAGCCCGGCCCCGGCGGCGTGCCGGTGTTTCTCGAGTTCCGCGGCAGCCGCGACTTCGATTCGGAAAAACTGCTGGCCTACGAGCTGGGCTGGCGCGACCGCCTGGGGCCGGTGCAGCTGGATCTGGCGCTGTTTTACAGTGACTACAGCGAGCTGCGCACCATCGAGCCGCAGGCGCCGCAGCCGCAGTTCAGCCCGGTGTTTCACCTGCTGGTGCCGCTGGTGCTGCACAACCGCGCCGAGGGTGCCGCCTGGGGCGGCGAGCTGCTGCTCAAGCTCCAGCCGACCCGGCGCTGGCGGCTGGAGCTGGCCTATGCCCACCTGCAACTGGACATCAAGCCCGATCGCGACAGCGGTGACCCCATCGCCGAGCGTCCCGAGGGCGAGAGCCCCACCCATCGCGCCAGTCTGCGCTCGCTGTGGCAGCTGTCCCGCAGTTTCAGTGCCAGTGCACAGCTGCGCTACGCCGGCGAGGTACCGGCTCACGCCATCGACAGCTATTGGCAGTTGGACCTGCTGCTGAGCAAGCAGCTGGCTCCAGCGCTGGAGTTGAGCCTGGCGGGCACCAACCTGCTGGACAGCCGCCAAATGGAATTTGTCAGCACCATCTCATCGGTGCCGCGCACCGAAATCCAGCGCTCGATTTACGCCGCCCTGTGCTGGCGCTTCTGAGGCCGCGTAGCCGTAATCAGCCTTTGTTATAACAAAAAGATAGAGTTCGCCCGCCTGTTATCACCCGACGCAATTAAAGCGGAGCAATGGGCCGTGAGCGACTACGCTTTAGGGAGGGGCAGTGCCAGTGCACCAAGGGCTGCTGTGTCCCTTTTTCAGCGATATCGGTACAGCCAACAGGGTCTTTGGGATGCGGCAAACACACTGGCACAGGGGAGCTATGCGTTGGCGATTATTCGTCGCGCTGGCGTTGCTGTGCACGTCCGCTGCCCGCGGCGCCAGCATTGCCCCCGATATCAGCGAGCTCAGCCTGGAAGAACTGCTAGAAGTGGACGTGAGGCTGGTGCTGCGCAAGGGCGAGACCGTGCGCAGCTCGCCATCGGCGGTGTACGTGCTGGATAGCGACGCCATCCGCCGCTCCGGCGCCACTAGCATCCCCGAGCTGCTGCGGCTGGTGCCGGGGGTGGAGGTGGCGCGCTTCGGCTCCGGCAAGTGGGCCATCACCATCCGCGGCTTCAACGGCATTTTTACCAACCGCCTGCTGATTCTGGTGGATGGCCGCAGCGTCTTCTCTCAGGCCAAGGTTGGCATGTTCTGGGACACCCTCGATAGCCTGATTGAGGATATCGAGCGCATCGAGGTGGTGCGCGGTCCCGGCGCCGCACTGTGGGGTGGCAATGCCTTCAATGGCGTCATCAATATCGTCACCCGCCACGCCAGCGACACCGTCGGCGGCCTGTTTACTGTCGGTGCCGGCAATGAAGACAGGTGGTTCAGCGGTCTGCGCTACGGCGCCCGCGCCGGCGCCACCGGCTTCGTGCGCGGCTATATCAAGGCCTTCGAGCGCGATGACGGCTCGCGGCTGGAGGGCGGTGAAAACAAGGACGGCTGGCACGCGCTGCAGGGTGGATTGC
>JBFHRT010000142.1:0-6007 GCA_041591575.1 Spongiibacteraceae bacterium | reverse complement strand
GGGGTCGGCGCTACCTGCGACAAGATGAAAATCGCAGGGAGCGCCCTAAGTTAATGACATTGCGGCGCACCCTACGCGCTCCCGCCTGGTAGCTGCGGCTGTAGCCCCGCTTCGCTCCTTGGGTTAGCGCTCCTGCAGTCGCAACTGCTCTACCGTCGCCGCCGCGATATCCGCCTCGGTCCAGGGGAACTTGATCCACTGCTTTTTCTGGTAGGCACGGGTCATGTCGCTGTAGTAGGGCGAGGCCGGGTCGGTGGACTGGGAATAGGTGACGAAACCCTCGGCCACCGGATGGCCGCCCTCATCCCAGGTCACGGTCTGGATATAGCTGTTGCCGTAGGTGACCTCGTAGCCCTCAGCGCCCAGTCCGCTGCCGCGGGCGTTGGCAATGGTGAAGGAGCCCTCAAAGTGCTCGCCGCCGAATACCGGAATCAGGCTGTCGGCATCATCGTGGTCGTGCGCGTGCACGCCCGAATGCTGCAGGCTGCCCATGGTGGCTTCGAAGGCGAAACCGGAATCTGCCACCTTCTGTACGCCATCGGCAAAGGCCTGCTCCACTTGCGGGTCCAGCACGTTGAGGCCGCGGGGCGTATTGACCGGGTCATCGATGCTAAATGGGCTTAGCCAGGTGCTGGCGCCACCGCTGTCGACGCCGCGCCAGAATTCACGCCAGATATGGCCGCCTTTGGATTCCAGGTTATTTTTCTTATCCCATCCTTCCAGCACCGTGCAGGCCGTGGTGACATCTACCGGGCCGCTACTACCGATGATTTGCGGCGACTGGCAGTAACTGTCCAGCACTGACTGGCGCGCCAGCTCGGCGGAGTAAACGGCGCTGTCCAGCGCGATATGTTGCAGGGTGGCGAGATCAAATTTTTCTTTGGGAATACCCGGCTTGCCTTCCAGGCTGTCGCTGCCGCTCAGGCGCTGCTGCACCTGCAGCATGCACAGGCGGGTACGCAGGGTTCGCGCGGTGCCCTCGTCACCGATAATGGCGGCAAAACCGGTGATCGGCTCATCGGGGTTGCTCAACCAGTAGCTGTCATTGCAGTTGTGCACCCAGTCGTCGCGCTGCAGGGTGGGCAGATTGGCGCGGCCAAAAATGCCGGGGACCGGCGCGTCGTCATCGCTGCCCCAGGCGCAGTCGGTGCGTGAGCCATCCAGCACCGGCAGTCCCGGCGACAGCTGCTTGAAAGCCAGCGCGATGGGGCTGGTGCCGCACTGGTCGGCCTTGCTGTCGGGCACATTGGGCACCACCGTGACATCGCCGTAGTAAGCCCGGTCACCCGGTGCGGAACCCACCGCGGCGGTGTTGACCCAGGGCACGCCCAGCACCTCACCGTGCAGGTCGATAAATTCGCTGAGACTGTCGGCGGCGTTCCAGCGGAAGAACTGGTTGATCATGCGGTCGTTTTCGGCGTTGGCGTCGCGCAGGGTGTAGGCCTTGGCGTAGCTCCACTCCAGCACCGGCACGCCGGATACCTGGAACTCCAGCATGGGCCCGTACTGGGATCGGTACAGGGTGCGGGTTTCAGGCTCCTCATCTTTCACCTCAACGCTGAGTTCGGTGGCCTCCATCGGAACAAAACCGCCGTCGTAGAGGTACTGGGTGGGATCGGTGGGGTTCAGCGTCAGCTCGTAGAAGGTGAAGCGGAAGGCGGTGGAGACGGTGTGGCTCCAGGCGAAGTGCTGGTTGAAGCCGATCAGCGCCGCCGGCACCCCGTACAGCGAGGCGCCCATGATGTTGAGCGTCTCCTCACCGCTGGCCGGGTCGATGATCTGTAGGTGAGTCAGGTACAGGCGCTCGGTGTCAGACCAGGGAAAGTGGGGGTTGCCCAGCAGCATGGGGGTACCGCTGGCGGTGGCATCGGCGCCCAGGGCGTACATATTGCTGCCAATGGGCAGGTCGCCGCCCAGTGGAAAGGGCAATTCTTTGGGATCCAGCGCGGCGATGGCAGCAGCGCTCACCGGCAGCGGCGCATTGTCCGGCCCCGGCGGCGCGGCGGTGGCCACGCCCTCGACGAAGACCGAGGTGCTGGCAATCAGCGCCAGCCGGAAGTAGCGGCGGTACATGTCGTCTTCGGTTATTTCCGCCAGCCACTCGGCATCGCGGCAGGCGGCGTGGCGGCCGGCATGGCCGCCGGCTCTGAGCTCGCGCAGGTAGCGGTTGTAGCCGGCGACAAAACCGCGGGTGGTGTCGCGGGCCTCGGTATCGCTGTTGGTCTTGATGGGGGCAATGGCCGCGTCGGTGGCGACGGACTGCCAGAAGAAGTCGGAATCGACATTGCTGGCCACCGAGCCGTTGGGCACGATCAGGTGCTTGCCGTCGCGGCCGAAGTACTTGGCACGCTCGCCGCGAATGGTCAGCAGGTCTTCGGCCAGCACACAGAGGTTGTCCTCGGCGTGCACATAGCCGTAGCCATAGCCCAGGCTGGCGTAGTCGGCGGCGCGGATATGAGGGATGCCGAATTTGCTGCGGCGCACATCCACGTCATAGCGGAAGGGGCCGCCGCTGCCGTTATTGTTGTTGCCTGAAACAGTGGTGCTGCTGCGGCTGCTGTCGTTGCAGCCCGCCAGCAAGGCGAGCGCGGCCAGCGCCAGTGCGGCGCAACGCAGTTTGCTATGCATGGTGGTTCCCCCTGCGGATCCGGGCGCGCCGGCCCCGCCTGTTGTCATTATGGTGTTGTCGCCACGTCTAACGGGACGTAAGCAGTGACAACATTAGCACCACTATGGTGCAGAGTGAAAGCTGAGCCAGAAAGTTAGACCGGGGCGGCTATTCGGAGAAATACACTTCCAGCTTGAGGGTCAGCGAGGGCTCCGCGCTCCAGCGCTCCGCTCGGGGGTAGAACATTTCAGGAATGGCGGTGACAAAGATCCAGTCCTCGTAGAGCTGGTGGCGATAGCTCATGCCGATGAAATAGGCATTGACGCGGGGATTGGGCTGGCTGGCGCCGAGTATACCCAGGCGGTACTCCAGCTGGGTGCGCGGGGAATAGGCCTGAAACAGCGAGGCGATCTGGGCATAGTTGAACTGGTCCTCCTGGTCGCGGAACTCCGCCTCGGTCCAGAAGCGCAGCAGCAGCTTTTCAGCCAGCGGGCGGCGAAACTCCAGCTCCGAGGTTTCGCCCCAGCCCTTGTCATCGAAATACCAGAACTCCTGTTTGAATTCGCTCTGCCAATGCGGCGACAACTGCCACTCGCGCTTGAGGCGGTAGCGGGCGAAGGGTATCAGCGGAATGCGCAAACGAATGCCGACGCTGCCCTTGCGCTTCCACTTGCGCCACTCAGAGTCGGGGGTGTATTCGATCTCGGTGGTGGACTCCTCGCGCTCGACGCGCTCGCCGGTGGTTACCGGGCGGATGCGCTCTTCCAGACTCTCGTCCTGGCGCTCGTCGGAGCTGAATATCAGCTTCAGCTGGCGCTCGGTGCGCGGCAGGTCGGCCTTGGCCTTGATGCGCACATCGGTCTCGCCCTCGCCGGCCTCAAAAAAGCTCTGGCGCAACTCCAGCTTGACGTAGCTTTCGTTAAGCTCCTCTTCCACCCCCTCGTCGGTGAAATAGTTGTCAATGCCGCGCAGCATGCCGACATAGCCGTCAGCGAGGAAATCGCGCTGCTCTTCGGCCATTTCCAGGCCGCGCTGGATCAGCATCGGCCCCATTTCGATAAGACTGGGGCTGGAGCCCTCAGCGCCATTTTCAGTGTCGGTGCCGGTATCGGTATCGGTATCGGTATCGGGTTCGATCAGCGTTTCGCCACCGGGTTCAGCACCGGCTTCAAGCCGCGGCGACTGTGTGGAGGCCGCGCTGCTGTCACTGGCGGGCTGCGCCTCGCCGGCGCCGGCGCCGGCACTCAGGGCGAGCAGCAGCGCCACCGACAGCGCCAGGCGCCGTCGCGGTGAGCACTGGAGCCGCCGTAATTCCATGCATCCATCCCAGTGTGACGAGCTGCGCTACAAACAGGCAGCAACGGTTTGTTTTTATTGACTATATAGCCGCAGGCGGGGGGCGTCTAATGGATGCTCTACGCGGCTGCGGCCATGCCCTCTCCCACCAGAGCAGCTGCCGGCACCAGTGTCAGCACAATCGTCCCCCATAAAAAAAAGGGAGGCAAAGCCTCCCTCCTTGCGAGTGCTGCCCTGTTATTGCTGCACAGCACCGTCGATCAGCACGTCAGTGCCAACCCGAATCAGTTCTTCCTCGACGCTGCCGGCGGCGGCTCCCGAGGCGCGCACCGCCTTGTCCTTGGCGGCCTTGCGCAGTGCGCCCTCTACCGTGACCTCGGCTTCCGCCTCGGCCGCAGCCTCAGATTCGGCCTGGTGCTGGTGATCGCCACCGTGACCGGCCTGGCCTTTGGCTTTGGCATGGGCCTTGGCATCGCCCTTCTTGGCCTGGCCCGGGGGCACGCCGTCTTTCCAGCCCTTCTTCTGCCCCTTGCTGGCGGGGTCGGCCCGGTGCTGCTCGGCCTCGGCCGCGTGCTCGGCCTGCGCGTCTGCGGCTACGGCCTTGTGTTTGGCTTTCTGCTGCTTCTCGCTCTTCTCCGCTTTTTCTTTGGCGGCCTGCTCGCGCTCGCCGGCGCTGTCGCTGTCGCGACCCGAGCGCCCGAACAGGCGCCCCCAGAAACCGGTTTCAGCTTCGGCCGCCACCTCGACGCTGGCTCCGGCGTGGTCATCGGCCATAGTCAGCCCCGGTGCCGCGACCATAGCCACCGCCATGGTGATGGCCGTCAATGCACTTTTCGCTTTCATCCTGCTTCCTCGCTTGTTATTTGCAACAGTGGCCCATCTTTCCATATCCTCCGCGCCACCACACCCGGGTATCTGCCAACTAATTAACATTTGCCGTTCACCGATCGTTCAGATTGCACAAATGTGGCGTCGGTGCTGGCGATTTACGCACAGCTCATTACACTGGCGCGACAATAAAAACGGCAGCACAGATTCAGCACTGACGGGGGAAAGGCATCCATGTATCGAATTGCGGTCACATTGTGGCTGGCACTGGCACTCGCGGCCTGTGTGCACACGCCCCAGCGGACACAGACCCATGAGGAAGCGGTGGCAGCCGACGCCCCGCTACCCGGCTGGTTGCAGGACCCGCGCGAAGCCGGCGGTTTCGCCAGCGCCCAGTGCGCACTGCGCAGCGGCAACGACGCCATCGACCGCGCACTGGCGGTGGCGGCAGCGCGCCAGCAACTGTCGGCAACGCTGCAGGAACGAGCGGCGACCATGGATAGCACTCTGCAAACCCACGGTGGCGGCAAGCCCTTTGCGGCGGTGTCGCCGCCACTGATCCGGGAGGCGGTAGCGGCCGTGCGGCCGCAGCGCAGCGGCGCCTTCCTGCGCGATGGCGAGGCGGTGATGTGCGCCCTGCTGGCGCTGCCAGCGGCGGGCTCGCGGCTGCTGTTTGACAACCTGATAGATGCCGCCACTGCGCAGGTGCCGGCCGACACCCGGCACCAGCTCTACCGGCAGTTTCTGGGTGACAGCTACGCGCCCGGGGCACGAGCGCAGACCGCCGGCACATTGTTACCGTAAAAATCGTTACCCTAACAACAGCGGCGCCCGGTTATCTGCAGTGAGCGGCAGCGCTGTCACTCCTTTTCACGATCAGGCCGCCCCCCTGGCCTTTTCCGCCGCGGGCTTGAAGCTGCGCACACGGCGTGCGCTGCTGTCGACACAGTCGTACAGCGACTGCCAGGAGCGATCCAGGCACTCAATGTAGAACTCCGGATCGGGCAGCGCCTGCCGGCAGGCATTGATGCTGATGGAGAGGTGGTCGAGCATGCTGGAAACGGTGTGGAACAGGTTGCAGTGGGGCAGCACCGGCCCCAGGCCAAAGGCATCGATCATCCGCGCGCCGGCAAAATACACCGGCACCTCTATTCCCGGCACATTGGAAATCAGCACGTTCTGCACACCCGGCATGCGATCGGCAACCCGCAGGAAACCCTTCACCCCCCAGCCCAGCAGATAGGGCGGAATCAGCTGGGTGGTGCTGTTAACCAG
>JBFHRT010000141.1:0-6010 GCA_041591575.1 Spongiibacteraceae bacterium | reverse complement strand
CATACTAGGAGGCGAAACAAGTTCTGCCGACCTGAATCTTGCTATATTTCAATTGCGCTATGACGCCCGGCGCAGGGGCGGTGTGCGCAGCACGCCGTCCCAGTGGCCGAAGGCCACGACTGCCGCCGCTTGTTATACGTTTTCACTCGCCTCAAGCTCCCTTTCAAAGGCTACTATGTATTTATTTACTGAAGGGTGGCTTCTCACCCACAACTCACCCAAATATTGGGAAACACTCTGACCAGCAAGAATGCAAAGCACTTCATTTCTACCTTCAGCCTGGATGAGGTCATGCCCTCTATTCATGACACGCTCGCTAACCTTAGCACCTGACTCTCCTAGCTCATCCCCCCACTCCTTTTGGATGGCAGATATCAGCTTTCCTGCTGCTTTTTTTAGCGGTGATCTATTTTTCGGCATATTACGTATAACGTTCATATTCAGGTGCGCTTGAGGCGATGACCGCTTTTGCGGTAGCAAAAGTGGGCAGCGGGTCAAACGTCACCTGCAACGTTTTGTTGGGCGGCAACTCTCCCAATTCCGTGAACCCCAAGGGAGCAGCTCTATTGAATCTTGGTAAGCGTCCGGCGAACCCACCTACCAATTTTGCGCCCTTGGGTTCCGAAGCTGGCAGGTGCATTGTTCGGGCTAATCCTCGCGCGGGGGTAGGAATGCGCCCCGGTGGAAATCCGCCGCGGCCTTGACTTCGGCCACGCCACAGGAACCGGGCTCCTGCAGTTTGCCGCCGGCGAGTACTTTCAGCACGCTGTGCACACCCCGCGACAGCGACTCTAGGTGGTAGCCCCCCTCCAGCACAAAGGCCAGGCGCCCCTCGGCGTGCCGGTCGGCGACCTGCTGCAGTATCCGCGTCAATGCGCCCAGGCCCTCGTAGCTCAGGTCCATGGCCAGGTCCAGTCGGTGGGCGTCGAAGCCCGCCGACACCAGCACCAGATCCGGTTGGAAGTAGTCCGCGGCGGGCACCAGTATGTCCTTGAAGGCCTTGATGTAAGCCTTGTCACCGGCACCACCGGGCAGTGGCACGTTGACGTTGGTGCCTTCGCCCAAACCCGCACCGGTTTCGTCGAGGGCGCCACCGCCCGGATAGAACGGTGCCGCCCGGTGAATATCAAACAGCATCACATCCGGGTCGGCGTAGAAGATGCCCTGGGTGCCGTTGCCGTGGTGCGCGTCCCAATCGACGATCAGCACGCGCTGGCAGCCCAGTTCCACCTGGGCGTGCGCGGCCGCCACCGCCACGTTATTGAACAGGCAGAAACCGCGAGCGCGAACCGGTTCGGCGTGGTGGCCCGGCGGGCGCACCAAGGCGAATGCGCTGCGCGCGCGCCGCGATACGGTGGCCGCCACCGCCGCGATGGCAGTGCCCGCCGCGACTTCCGCCGCCTCGACACTGCCCGGCGACACCGCGGTGGTGTCCACGTCCAGCCAGGCCTGCTGCCCGCGCAGCGCATAGATGTCGTCGAGGTAGGCGCTGGTGTGCACGCGTGCCAGCTGCTCCCGGGTGGCCGCCGCGCCGGGAGCAAAACACACCCCGGCGATGGGCTCCTGCTCCAGCAGCTCAGTGATGGCGGTAATGCGGCCCGGGTGCTCTGGGTATTGCCATTGTACGCCTAGGCCGGCGAGGATTTCGCGGATGCGGCTGTCCAGCCGGCCGGGCATAAAGGGCGCATCGGCGTCGGGCTGGTGCGACAGCACGCGCTCGTCGTAGCAGACCCATACCGCGGATTGTTTGGCCACCCTGTCTCCCGCTGCCTCCAGCGAATACTCCGAAGTATAGCGGCCCGGGCGCGGGCTGCCGTCGGTTACCTAGACGTCCCGGACATTGATGGCTAAGGTGAGGGTAGTGCCGCCCCTAGCCGGCCATGGTTCCGCGAAACGGGTTTTACGATTCCGTTTCCATTGCAAGGCTTCCGTGACTCAGGCGCTCGGGAAACGGCCAGCGCCAGCAGATGCGACGCGCTCCTCTCTTTCGCACATTGCCACCGCCCGGGAGGCCGCCATGGACAGCCAATCATCCAGCAAGGGTTATATCGCTCTTTTGGGCTGGAGCCTCAACGCCATCGATGCCGCCGATCGCTTCGACCGCCGCTACGTTGTCGTAGCGCCGCCTTGGGCCGAGGAATACGCCCAGCAGCACAACATCCCTTATATCCCCTGGAGTTTCGAGCGCCTGAACGACCGCTCGATGGATATCGCCAAGCGCCTCAAGGAGATGGGCGTTGACGTCGCCATTCCCCTGTACGAGGAGACGGTGGAGTGGGCGGGGGCGATCAATGCGCTGCTGATGGACAAGCCACGGCTGATGGGGCAGGCACTGCTGTTTCGCGACAAGGCGCTGATGAAGCGGCGTGCGCAGCTGGGTGGCATCCGCGTCGGTATCTTCGAGGAAGCCCATGACAAGGGCGATGTGATTCATTTTCTCAAGCGCGTCAATCAGGCGCTGCTCAAGTTGGACGGCGACCCCAACGACCCCATTCATCTAAAGGCCTTCGACAAGGCGGGCTGCCTCGGTCATCGCATGATCCGCACCCCGGACGACATCGACAATATTCCGGACGAGGAATTCCCGTTTCTGATGGAGAGCCACCTGGACGGCTGGGAGTTTGCCGTAGAGGCCTGGATTCACAACCGCAAGGTGCACTTCCTCAATATCTCCGAGTACGTCACCCTGGGCTACTCGGTATTCGTGCCGGCTTCGCCGGAGCTGGAGAAATGGCGGCCGCGCATCACCGAGGAAATCGAGAAACTGATCGACACCTTCGATATCGATTTCGGCTTTATTCATCCGGAATACTTCGTTACCAGCGACGGCAAGATGTATTTCGGTGAAGTCGCCTATCGGCCGCCCGGTTTCAAAGTGTTCGAATTGCTCGAGCGCGCCTATGGCTTCAATGCCTATCAGGGGCTGATTCTGGCCTTCGACCCCAAAACCACCGAGGAGGAGCTGGAGGCCTTTTTCCCGACCGAGGTGGTAGACGCCAGTGGGCATGCCGGCTGCTTTGGCGTCTACCCGCGCCGCCGGGTGGTGAGCGAGCTGCAGATTCCCCCGCAGACCGAGCAACATCCGTATTTCGAGTTTCACGAACTGCAATCGCCGATGGAGAACAAGGTGACCAAACGCGTGGCCTTCGGCACCCACTGGGGCCTGGTGTATTTCTTCGGCGACGACCCCTACCAGTTACGCGATCTGCTGAAGGCCCAGGAGGAACTGGACTTCTATGTCTGATGAGCCCGCGTCCCCTTCCGGCACGCCCCCATCTGGCACGGCCACAACCGCCGCGGCCGTCGAGGCGTCGCTGCGCGAGGCCAGCGCGCGCCTGCAACAATCGCGGGACTTCGCCAAACCCGGCAAGATTCCCCCGGTACTGGAACAGGTCAGGCGGCTGATCCTACAGCCCGACGGCATCGAGCACCTCTATCGCTGGGCCCCGGAGCTGGACCGGGCCGGCGTTTTCTACGGCAGCGACTGGGCGACACCGCAGGCGCTGCTGCCGGGAATCGTGCGCCACACCCTGGACGAAGGCGACCGCCAAACACTGCTCATCGAATGTATTAGCCAGTTGCGCATGCTCGCCATCGCCAACGGCGATGCCACCCACTCCGGCATTTCCGCCGAGCAGGCTTACCATTTTCTCACCCAGGTGCTGGCCCTCAACCTGGACCGCGTGTTCGGCATCGGCCGGGTGGAGGCCACCCGCGTACGCCAGGCGGAACTGGCTGAACCCATCGACCGCCTGTTTCAGTTTCTGGTGGCCCATATCGGCTACGAGGACACCCTGGTCAACCTCACCGAGGAAATCTGGCGCATCCTCGGCCAGCGCCCCATACAGGTCAATCAGATCAAGTCCATGGTCACCCAGATTGCCGTGTCGTTGGCCCAGGGCGCGATCGGTATCGGCGAGACACGACTGGCTGCCGACCGGCTGATATCGGCCCTGTTCGGCCCCACTCAGGGCTGCGTCGACGACCCGGGTCTGGAGCCCTACCGGCAGCGGTTGGCCGCCATGGATTTTCCCTCCCTGCAGCAGGAAGCCACCGGCTTCGCTCGTGCCATGCACGATGTCGGATTGGTTTCTGACTACCACGCCGCGTTTATGCGCTGGCTGCTGAGTAGTGGCCATCGCGAGCTGATCGCCGACGCGTTGGGCCTGAGCACCACTGGCCTGGACTCACTGCGCTGCTATTCTGAGCTGGTGCACAGCCTGATCGACAAGGCCGTCCATCCCGAAACGGCACAGGCCGTGTACGGCCTTGCCCTGTTGCTGGAGCGGGGCCTGCTTTATATGCCGCCCATTGCGCCCGGGCTGTGGCGCCAGATTGGCATGAGCCTGTCATCCAAGGCATCGGCGGCACTGGCCTGCGCATTCGGCGCAGCGCAGCCCCCGGAGGTGTTCCTGCTGGCAGACGTTATCTCGGTGCTGGGCCAGCCGCTGGGCGTCGGCCAGGGTGACAACCCCACCTGCCAGGCGGCTCGCGCCATTTCTATGTGGGCCTACAGCGACCCGGACTTCCTGCTGCACCTGATTGCCCAAGCGGCGCACAATGACAGCATTCTGATGCACTTCGAAGGCCAGCCCATCCGCTCGGCCGACCTCCCAGCCGGTGAACTGCGCGGCACGCCGCGCGACAACGATGCCGTGTCCACCCTGCTGGTTCCGCATCTGGACCGGATCTATCACGAAATGGGTCGACTCTGTGAAGATCGCGGTGAGGACCCCCACTGCTGGATCAATCCCGAGTTTCACGGCTGGTGGGTAGGACGAAAGTTTGCCATCGCGGTGGATGTGGAAACCGGCCTGCTGCAGGATTTCGACGGCTTTTTGCGCCACTTCTTTGCCAGCTATCACCCGTACTACAACGGCAACCAGCCGGTGATCCACCCCCAACCGGCCGGCCTCGCGGTGACCGACAGCGCCGGCCACTTCGTCGGCTGGCATGCCATCTCGCTGCAGCGCGTGGCACTGGACCAGGCGGGGACCATGCGTGTGTATTTCTACAATCCCAACAACGACAGCGGCCAGGACTGGGGCCTCGGCGTGATTGTCTCCACTCAGGGCAACGGCGAGCGTTTCGGCGAGGCCTCGCTGCCCTTCGAGCAATTGGCCTCGCGACTCTACATCTTCCACGATGACCCCCTGGCCTCGCCGCCGTTGTCAACCGTATCTGAACGGGAAGTGGCGTCGGCGCGGGACATGGCGCTGGCGAGCTGGGCCGCCGACCGTGAGCCCGGCACGGTGTAAACGGCGGCCAGCGGCGTCGTGACCGCTCATTCCATGAACTCACAGACGCTCCTGTGGCAAGGTGTTAGGTGGCAATAGTTGCCTTTCGAGCTGCTATGCAAGTACGAAAGTGCAATTTCGGAATGTGCCGCTGCAATTTTCAGGCTAGTCGTCTTCGCCGACACACTGCACGCAAACGTGTTGTGCACTGGGGTAAACCGCCGGCCCAAACTGGTTGTAGATGGCGACATCGGCGGCATCGCGGCCGTAGCCAATGGCCACGTAGCCGCCTTTCAATTCCGGTTGCGTGGCGTCGAAGGTATACCAGCGCCCGCCGACATAGGCTTCAAACCAGGCGTGGAGATCCATTGGCTCCAGGCCGTGCAGGTAGCCTACGACCATGCGCGCGGGAATACTGAGGGCGCGGCACAGGGCAATGCCCATATGTGCCAGGTCCCGACATACGCCCGAGCGCCGGGCATTGACATTCACCGCCGATATCGGGATATCACTGCTGCCGGGCAGGTAGCAGGTTTCGGCGCGGATCCAGTTGACGATAGCGGTGACCTGATCGTAGCCCGCCAGTTGTCCAGCGGTGATGTCGGATGCCATCTGCCCGAAGCACTCCGACTCGCAGTAGCGGCTGGGCAGCAGGTAGCTGAGTACAGCGTCGGGTAAATTCTGCACTTCGACAAAGGCCGCGCCGGGCGCCCGGTCTTCCAAATCGGCAGTCATGACCTTGGCGGCGGTGTAAATGGCAAAAGCGCCCGGTG
>JBFHRT010000140.1:0-6029 GCA_041591575.1 Spongiibacteraceae bacterium | reverse complement strand
GAAGTTGATGATGTCCTTGCCGATAAAGTGGTAGAGCTCGATCTTGGAGTCCGGCCCCCAGAACTCGTTGAAATCGCGACCGCTGCGCTCGCACCAGTTGGCGCAGCTGGCCATGTAGCCCACCGGGGCGTCCAGCCACACGTAGAAGTACTTGCCCGGAGCCTCGGGGATTTCAAAGCCGAAGTAGGGGGCGTCGCGGGAGATGTCCCAGGACTGCAGCCCCGCGTCCAGCCATTCACCCAGTTTGTTGGCAATCTGCGGCTGCAGTTTTTCACTGCTGATCCATTCGCGCAGGAAGTCGGCGAAATCGCCGAGTTTAAAGAAATAGTGGGTGGAGCCTTTCTCCACCGGGGTGGCACCGGAGATGGCCGAGCGCGGGTCGATCAGGTCGGCCGGGGTGTAGGTAGCGCCACAGGCCTCACAGTTATCGCCGTACTGGTCTTCGGTTTTGCACTTGGGGCAGGTGCCCTTGATGTAGCGGTCGGCCAGGAATAGCTGCTTTTCCGGGTCGTAGAGCTGGCGGATCTTGCGCTTCTTGATATGACCGTTGGCCTCCAGGCGCTTATAGATCAGCTCCGCGTAGTGCTGGCACTCGGGGGAATGGGTCGAGTAGTAGTTGTCGAAATCGATCAGAAAGCCGTCAAAATCGCGTTCGTGCTCGGCTTTCACCCGCTCGATCTGCTTTTCGGGAGTGATACCCATTTTCTCGGCGGTGAGCATGATGGCGGTGCCGTGGGCATCGTCGGCGCACAGGTAGGTGCAGTCGTGGCCGCGCAGTTTCTGAAAACGCACCCAGATGTCGGTTTGGATGGTCTCCAGCAGGTGGCCCAAATGCAGGGAGCCGTTGGCATAGGGCAGGGCGCTAGTCACCAGAATCTGTCTACTACTACCGGGCATGGTGTTTCCTTGCTGTACTGTGGTCGGACGGGGATGGCGCGAGGCGCGTTACTATAGCGTTTTTGCGCCTCTCGCGCATCCGGCGGGCGCTTGTCGGGCACCGGGCCGCGCGTTGAGTTGGGGCGCTGCGAGGGCGTATACTCGCCCCTCTTTAGTACATCTATCTAGTACATCTATCCGCCAGCCAGTATTGAGGTAAGCATGTCTGCAGAACTTGAAGCCCAAATCCGCGAGCAGTTATCCGCCTGCGCCCTGGTGCAGCTGGGGCTGCCGCTGCAGCAGGTAGGCGAGGTGAGCCGACTGAAGCTGGGCCGTAAGTCGGTAGAGGTGGGCGTGACCCTGGGCTTTCCTGCGGCGGGCCTGAAGGCCGAAATTGAACAGCAGCTGGCGGAGGTGGCCAGCGCTGCCGCGGGGCTGCCTGCCAAGGTGGCCGTGGACTGGAACATCACCGCTCACGTCGGCCAGCACAACCTGCACAACATGGAGCAGGTGCGCAATATCATCGCCGTGGCCTCGGGCAAGGGCGGCGTCGGCAAATCCACTACCTCGGTGAACCTGGCGCTGGCACTGGCGGCTGAGGGTGCCAAGGTCGGCCTGCTGGACGCCGATATCTACGGCCCCAGCCAGCAGGTAATGCTGGGCGTGGGCGAGGGTCAGCGCCCCGAGCAGTATGGCACCCAGTACCTCAAGCCGATCACCGCTCATGGTATTCAGACCATGTCCATGGGCTACCTGGTTACCGAGAAAACGCCGATGGTATGGCGCGGTCCCATGGTCAGCAGCGCGCTGCAGCAGCTGCTGTTCCAGACCTACTGGACAGACCTGGACTACCTGATCATCGACATGCCGCCGGGCACCGGCGACGCGCAGCTGACGCTGTCGCAGAAGGTACCGGTGGCCGGCGCGGTGGTGGTCACCACGCCCCAGGACATCGCCCTGCTGGACGCCAAGAAGGGCATCGAGATGTTCCGCAAGGTGGATGTGCCGGTGCTGGGCATTGTGGAGAACATGGCCATGCATGTGTGCAGCAACTGCGGCCAGCGCGAGCACCTGTTTGGCAGCGGCGGCGGCCAGGCCATCGCCGAGGCCTACCAGGTGCCGCTGCTGGGCTCGCTGCCGCTGGCCATCAGCATTCGCGAGCACGCCGACGGTGGGCAGCCGCTGGTGGCCGCCGAGCCGGGCAGCGACATTGCCGGGGTCTACCGCGAAGTGGCGCGGGCGATGGCGGCGGAGCTGGCGCGCAAGCACGCCGGCGGCGAGGGTCAGGCATTTCCCAATATTGTGATCAGTAACGATTAAGCGCAGGGCGCGTGACGAGAGAGAATGTAGGTGCGACTTCAGTCGCACACGCTGTTCGAATAAATTCGAACCTACAGGGGATCGCAGTGGGTTGATGTTGCGTCTTCCGTCTCCCGTCCAGCGATATTTTCGCAAGCATTTGAAACCCAGGAAAAGTAATCCCATGAGCATAAAATCGGATAAATGGATTCGCCGCATGGCGGAGCAGGGCATGATTGAGCCCTTCGAGCCGGGCCAGGTACGCGGTAACGAGGGCGGGCGCATCATTTCCTACGGCACCTCCAGCTACGGTTACGACGTGCGCTGCTCCGAGGAATTCAAGGTTTTCACCAATATCTACTCGGCCACCGTCGACCCCAAGGAGTTCGACGAGAAAAGCTTTGTCGATATTCACGGCGATTACTGCATCATCCCGCCCAACTCCTTTGCGCTGGCTCGCACGGTGGAGTATTTCCGCATTCCGCGCAATGTGCTCACCGTTTGTCTGGGCAAGTCCACCTATGCCCGTTGCGGCATCATCGTTAACGTCACCCCGCTGGAACCGGAGTGGGAAGGGCATGTCACCCTGGAGTTTTCCAATACCACCAACCTGCCGGCGAAGATCTACGCCAACGAGGGTGTGGCGCAGATGCTGTTCTTTGAATCCGATGAGGTCTGTGACGTCAGCTACCGCGACCGCGGCGGCAAGTATCAGGGTCAGAAGGGGGTGACTCTGCCGAAGGCGTAACATGCAAAACGCTGAACGGGAGACGGGAGACGCAACAGCGTAGTGTGTAGGTGTGGCTAAAGCCGCACCTACAGAGAACTCTATTTGAGTTTTAATTGCTTGCCGCCCAGCTCGGCGGATTTAAGCTCCAGCCGGTAGGCCCCGTCCTCGTCGAAGCGTTCCAGTTTCACCAGCAGATACTGCCAGTCCGGCGCCAGCCAGATGGTGGTTTCGCGCTCGTCTTCCTTGCCCAATCGTTGCTGCCGCAGTTTGACCGTGCGCAGCGGGCCTGCGGCGGTGTTCAGGGTTTCCTCGCCGGCGCGGCTGACGCGGTACTGCTTGCTGCGGCCACGGTCGATGACGGTGTACAGCTGCTCCTCGCCGCCGTCTTCCAGTCGGCCCTGCAGAAGATCCAGGCGCAGCTGCAGTTGGTAGCTGAGTTTGTCGAAGCTGCGCGGCGCCAGCTCACTGCGGCGGGTCTTGTCGTGCAGTTCGGTGACGGCCTGGCCCTTGGTCCAGTCAAAGCGGATGTGCTGGCGCCGCTTTTTCTGCGGGCTCTGTTCGTAGCGATAGCTCAGCGGGCGCAGTTCGCCATTGGTCAGCGACAGTGTTGAGCTCTCTTCCAGGCTGATAAACAGCACGCTGGCGCGCTGACTCAGCTGCCAGCGATCGCCGCCCAGCGCTTGCAGCTGGCGGCGGGCGTCGGCGCTGAGGCTGTCGTGTTCGATGTGGTAGTTGGCGCTGTAGGGGGTGAGAGCGGGGGCCGGCTGTGGGGCGGCGGGATTGCCACCCGCGCGACTCGCGCTCGACAGAACGAGTGCTGTCAGCAACAGGGCGACGCTAGCCCTCGTCGAACGCATACCCGGTTTTCGGCAGAGTCTGGCCATCCAGTTGTACCTCATTGCCCTTGAGCACCAACCGCCCCTGGGCGAACCACTGCGCCGCCAGCGGGTAGATCTGGTGTTCCTGTTCGAGTATACGCGCGGCCAGAAGTTCGGCGCTGTCGCCCGGCAAAATCGGTACTTTTGCCTGAATAATGGCGGGGCCGCCATCCAGGTCCTCGGTGACGAAGTGCACGGTGGCGCCGGCCTGGTCGTCGCCGGCGTCGATGGCGCGCTGGTGGGTGTTAAGCCCCGGGTATTTGGGCAGCAGCGAGGGGTGGATATTGAGCATGCGGCCGGTGAAATGGCGCACAAAACCCGGGGTCAGGATGTGCATAAAGCCCGCCAGAATCACTAGATCTGGCCGGAAGCTGTCAATCTGCTCGCGCAGGGCGTCATCGAAGTCTTCGCGGCTGGCAAAGCCGGTGTGATCGATGACGGCGGTGGCGATTCCTGCACGCTGCGCTCTTTCCAGGCCGTAGGCGTCGGCACGGTTGCTGATCACCGCGACCACATCGCCACCGAGACGGTTCTCGGCGGCGTCGATAAAGGCTTGCAGGTTGCTACCGCTGCCGGAGATGAGTACGACGATTCTGCAGCTGTCAGACATGGGCTCGCTTACAGCCCCTGCAGCAGCACTTGCTCGCCGCCGTCGCTCGCCTCGATTTTACCGATGGTGAAGGCCTGCTCGCCAGCGGCATTGAGAGCCGCCACTGCGGCTTCGGCCTGATCAGCGGCCACGCAGATCACCATGCCGACACCGCAGTTAAAGGTGCGGTGCATCTCGTGCCAGTCGACATTGCCCTGAGCCTGCAGCCAGTCGAATACCGCCGGGCGCTGCCAGCTGCCGGTGTCAATGACGGCGCGGGCGCCTTCCGGCAGTACGCGGGGAATGTTTTCCAGCAGGCCGCCGCCGGTGATGTGGGCCATGGCCTTGACCGGGGTGTCGGCCATCAGCTCCAGCAGCGGTTTGACGTAAATGCGGGTGGGCGCCATCAGCGCCTGGGCCAGGGTGCCGTCGCCCAGCGGCTGCTGCAGGTCGGCGCCGCTGACCTCGATGATCTTGCGGATCAGCGAGTAGCCGTTGGAGTGGGGGCCGGAGGCGGCGAGGCCGATCAGGGCGTCGCCGGCCTGAACCTGGGAGCCGTCGATGATCTTGCTTTTTTCAACCACGCCCACGCAGAAGCCTGCCAGGTCGTAGTCCTCGCCCTCGTACATGCCGGGCATTTCCGCGGTTTCGCCGCCCACCAAGGCGCAGCCCGCCTGCTCGCAGCCGGCGCCAATGCCGGTCACCACCTGGGCGGCGATGTCGACGTTCAGCGCGCCGGTGGCGTAGTAGTCGAGGAAGAACAGCGGCTCGGCGCCGGTGACCAGCAGATCGTTGACGCACATGGCGACCAGGTCGATGCCGATGGTGTCGTGAATGCCCAGATCCATGGCCAGGCGCAGCTTGGTGCCGACGCCGTCGGTGCCGGATACCAGAATGGGCTCTTGGTAGCCTGCCGGAATCTGGCACAGTGCGCCAAAGCCGCCCAGCCCGCCCATCACCTCGGGGCGCGCGGTGCGTTTGGCCACGTGTTTGATGCGCTCGACCAGCGCGTTACCGGCGTCAATGTCTACGCCGGCGTCTTTGTAACTGAGGGAGGGGGAGGTCTTGTCGGTCATGATTTGGCGGTACCCGTTTGTCAGGGCCGCTATTCTAGCGGGATTGGGGCGTGAATTCAGCAGCAAAATTGCCAGCCGCTCCATCGCGCCGGCTGTAAGCGGCGGATTCAGTTGCTACAATGCCCGCTTTCCTATCAGTCGGGGTGGTACGCGCAACCATGAGAACGCTTTTGCTGACGCTTTTGTGTCTGTTCAGCCTGGCTTTGCAGGCAGAGATGGTGCGCGACCTGTACGAGGTCACCCTGCCGGTAGACAAACAGAGTGATTCGGCCCTGCGTCGCGCCGCCAGCGAGGGGCTGGAAACCGTGCTGGTGCGCGTTTCCGGGCGCCAGCAGCTGCGCGATAACGCGGTGGTGGCGCCGGCCCTGTCCCAGGCTCAGCGCTACCTGCGCCAGTATCGCTACGAGTTGGTGGAGACTCCCGCCGAGAACGGTCTGTCGGCGCCGCAAACCCAGCGACTGCTGCATATGAGCTTCAGCGGGGCGCAGGTCCAGCAGCTGCTGCAGCAGGCGCAATTGCCGGTGTGGTCCAGTAATCGCCCGCGTATCCTGGTGTGGCTGGTAGTGGATGACTACAGTGGT
>JBFHRT010000139.1:0-6056 GCA_041591575.1 Spongiibacteraceae bacterium | reverse complement strand
GCCTGCGCGAGCTGCTGGCACCGCTGAACGACAGCGAAACCGCGCTGCTGCTGCGCGCCGAGCGCGCCATGAACCGCCGCCTGGAGGGTGGTTGCCAGGTGCCCATCGCCGGCTACGCCATCCGCGACCCCGACGACAGCAGCCAGATCTGGCTGCGCGCGCTGGTGGGCGACCCCGACGGCAGCCGCATGATCCGCGCCGAGCGCCGCGGACCTGACAGCGAGCCCGAGGCGCTGGGTGTAGCGGTGGCCGAGGAGCTGCTGGCCGCCGGTGCCGGCGACATCCTCGCCGCGGTGTACGCGCCGGAACGCGGTTTTGAGTCCTGAGCGCTTGCCGGTCGACTTGAAGGGCTTGCGGGTACTGGTGACCCGCCCCGAGGGCCGCGCCCAGGCGCTGGTGGAGGCCATTGCCAACGCCGGCGGCGCGGCGCTGGCACTGCCGCTGCTAGAAATCGTGCCGCTGGCCGAGGCTGGCGATGCCGATATTTGCCGCCGCACCCGCAACCAGATTCTGGAGCTGGACCGCTACCGGCGGCTGATCTTTATCAGCGTCAACGCCGTGGTGCACGGCTGCGAGTGGATTCACCAGTACTGGCCGCAGCTGCCGCTGGGGCAGGACTACTACGCCATCGGCGAGGCCACCGCCAAGGCGCTGCAGGCCGAGGGTCTGCCGGTGGTGGCGAACGCTACCAACAGCGCCTGGGACAGCGAAAGCCTGCTGTCCCAGGCGGACTTCGCCGCCCCCGACGGCGAGCACATCCTGATTTTCCGCGGCGTCGGCGGTCGCGAGTACCTGGCCGAGCAGCTGCGCGCGCGCGGCGCGATCGTTGATTACGCGGAGTGCTACCGCCGCCGCGCGCCGCAGCTGACGGCGGCGCAGCTGGCGACTACGCTGAAACAGGAAGGCATCGACTGTGCGGCGGTCAACAGTGGAGAGACCCTGCAACATCTGGCACAGTTGCTGACCAGTGAGCAGCGCGCCGCGCTGCCGGTGGTGGTGCCCAGTGCCCGGGTGGTGGCGGCTGCCGCCGAGCTCGGCTTTGCCCGCGTACAGTGCGCCGCCAATGCCGGCACCGAGGCCACCCTGCAGGCGTTGCAGGCGGTGGCCGCCGAGCGGGCACGCTGAGCCGCGGCGACCGCCGCTGCGCAACAATACGCAACCACAAGAAACAACCAACAATAGCGAGAGGGAGCGACAACCCCGGTGGCAGATAACGACAAACCGACGGCACCGCCGCCGGACCCGTCCGAACAGCGCGCTGACGCGACGACCGACGATGCTTCGAAAGGCCCTATTTCGAAGGACAGTGCTTCGAAGGACAGTGTTTCGACGGACAGTGTTTCGAAAGAAACTGCTTCGAAGGACGACGTTAGCAACGACACCGTCACCGCCGACAGCGTGACGGCCGCCGAGCGCGAGCCCGCCGCCAAAAAATCAGGCTTCGCCGCCGTCGTCGCACTGCTGGCGCTGCTGCTGGCACTGGCGGCACTGGGGCTGGCCGGCTACCAGTACCAGCGCGGTGAGGCTCGCCAGGCAGCGCTGCAGCAGAGCCTGTCGCAGCTGCGCGCCGACCAGGCATCGCTGTCAGCGCTGCGCAGTGAACTGCAGCGCGATCTCGATGCGCAGCAGCGCCAGGCGGCGCGCGCGCTGGAACCGCTGCAGCGACAGTTGCAGGAGCAGGGCCAGCGCCTGATCAGCCTGCGCAGCCAGCTGGAACAGATGGGCAAGACCGATCGCAGCGACTGGCTGCTGGCCGAAGCCGAATACCTGCTGCGCCTGGCCAACCAGCGGCTGTTGATGGGGCGCGACATCAAGGCCTCCGCCAAGCTGCTGGCCAGCGCCGACGCCATCCTCATCGAACTCGACGACAGCGCCCTGCACCCGGTGCGCGCGGCCCTGGCCGAGGAGTCGGCAGCGCTGCGCACCGCCAACGAATTCGACCTGGAAGGCCGCTACCTGCAGCTGCGCGCTGCCGCCGGTCAGGCCGCCGAACTGCAGCTCTACACCGCCCCCGGCTTCGAGGCGGACGCCGTCGACAGTCCCGCAGTGGACGAGCGCTGGGGCGAGATTGGCGCCAGCGCCCAGCGCGCCTGGCACAAGCTCAGCAGCTACATCCGTATCGACAAGCGCAGCGAGGAGTTCAAGCCGCTGCTGTCCGGCGAGCAGGAATCGCTGCTGCGCCTCAGCCTGCAGCTGATGTTTGAGCAGGCGCAGCTGGCGCTGCTGGCCGGCAATGAAACCCTGTACCGGCAGTCGCTGCAGCGCGCCCGCGACTGGATGACGCGCTACTACCGCATGGACGCCAAGGCCGAGCAGCTCAGCGGCCTGCTCGACGAGCTGCTGGCGGCGCCGGTGCACAGCGAAATGCCGGACCTGTCGCGCTCGCTGCGCGCGCTCAAGCAGTACATCGACGGGCTGCGCTGGTCCGAGTCTACCGCCGGGAGAAGCCCGCGATGAAGCGCCTGTTTGTGGCCGCGCTGGCGGCACTGCTGCTGGCGGCGGCACTGGTGGCCGGCGTGCAGTACGACCCCGGCTATATTCTGGTCGCCTTCGGCGGTTACACCCTGGAAAGCTCGTTCTGGGTGGGTGCGCTGGCCTTCATACTGCTGCTGGCGGTGGCCTACGGCGGCGTTGCCCTGCTGCGCCACAGCCTGCGCGCCGGCGGCGCCGTTGGCCGCCTGGTCAGCCAGCGCCGTCACCGTCGCAGCCAGCGCCAGACCGCGCGCGGCATGATCGCTTACGTCGAGGGCAATATGGGCCGCGCCCACCGGCTGCTGGCCGCCGGTGCCGAAGACACCGACGCACCGCTGCTCAATTACCTGATGGCGGCCCGCGCCAGCCATGCCCTGGGCGACAACCAGAAAGTGCGCCGTTACCTGGGCCGCGCCGAGCGCTCCACCAGCGGCGCCAGCATCGCCGTGGACCTGACCCAGGCCGAGCTGCTGCTGCACAGCGGCAAGCTGGAGGAATGCCTGGCCACCCTCAACCGCGCCCGCCGCAACGCCGCCCGCCACCCCACGGTGCTGAGCCTGCTCAAGCAGGTCTACATCGGCCTGCGCGACTGGGACAGCCTGCTGGCGCTGCTGCCAGAGCTGGCCAAGCACAAGCTCATTGACGGCGCCGAGCTGCAGGCATTGCAGCTGCAGGCGGGCCGCGGCCAGCTGCAAAACCTGCAGGAGCGCAGCCCCGCCAACGAAAGCCGCAGCGAGGCGCTCAAACGCTGGTATCAGCAGCTGCCCAAGGCGCTGGCGCGGCGCAGTGAACTGGTCGCCAGCTATGTGCGCGCGCTGATTGCCGCCGGCGACGAGGTCGCTGCCGAGCGCGAACTGCGCACCCAGCTGCGCCGCGACTGGCAGCGCGAGCTGGTGGAACTTTATGGCCAGGTGGCCGGCGCCGATACCGGCAAACAGCTGCTGATTGCCGAGGACTGGCTGCGCGAGCGCAACAACGACGCCGCGCTGCTGCTGACCCTGGGGCGCCTCAGCCTGCGCAACGAGCTGTGGGGCAAGGCCCGCGAGTACTTCGAGAGCAGCTACCGATTGGAGCGCCGCGCCGAGGTCTGCGCCGAGCTGGGCCGGCTGCTGGCGCAGCTCGGCGAGCACGAGCAGAGCAACGCCTATTTCCACGAGGGGCTGGCGCTGTCCACCGCATCCCTGCCGCAGCTGCCGTTGCCGCGGCGCGATGCCCTGCGCCGCGACTAGCCGAGCTGGTTGAGGACCGGGACATGAGCCCACCCCGTTCCAGCCTGCGCTCGCGGCTCACCGAGCGCCTGCTGGCACCTCGCCCCGCCGCTCGGACACGACTGGGGCGCGCCCCGCTGACCCTGTACTACCAGGCCGGCGATCCCTATTCCCACCTGTGTGCGCAGCTGCTGCGGCGCCTGCCGCCGTCGCAGGCAGCCACAGTGGCGATCTGTGTGGTGCCGCCGCCGGCGGCCGAGCACTACCCCGAGGCCGAGGCCCAGCGCCGCTATGCGCTGCGCGATGCCGCCTGTATCGCCCCGGCCTACGGCTTGCAGTTTGCCATCGACAGCGCCGACGCCATCGAGCCGGCGAGCGAACGCTGCCTGGCGGTGTCGCGGCAGCTGCTGGCGGCGGGCTCGGTAGCGGCGCTGCTGGCGGCCGAGGCGGAGCTGGCGCCGGCCCTGTTCAGCGGCGCTGAGCTGCCGCACTGTGTGGCGCCGCTGGCTGCGGCGCAGGCGCGGCGGCAGCTGGCCGATAACGCCCGCCGGCGCCAGCGTCAGGGCCACTACCTGTCGGGCATGTGGCAGTTTGGCGGTGAATGGTTCTGGGGGCTGGACCGTCTTGATCTGCTGGCGCAGCGGCTGCGCGCGGCCGGGCAGCCGCTGGCCGAGCTGATGCCGTCGCTGCAGCCCGAGCGGGCGCTGCTGCCGGCGGTCGCCGCCGATGCGCTGCAGTGCTTCTACAGCTTTCGCAGCCCCTATTCCTACCTGGTGCTGGCCGAGCTGGAGCGTCTGCACGCCCGCGGCGTGGCGCTGCAGCTGCGCCCGGTGCTGCCCATGGTGACACGCGGCCTGCCGGTGCCGCGGGCCAAGCGCCTGTACATCGCCCGCGATGTCGCCCGGTTGGCCGCCGCCCGTGGTGTACCCTTTGGCCGCATCCACGACCCGCTGGGTGCGGGGGTGGAGAACTGCCTCAAGGTGTTTGCGCTGTGCGACGACGCTGCCGGCCAGCTGCGCTTCTGCCTCAGTGTCGGCCGCGCCGCCTGGGCCGAGGGCCTGGATCTGGCGCGGCCGCGCCATTTTCGCTTCGCGGTGGAGCGCGCCGGCATCGACTGGGACGTTGCCAGCGCGCTGTGTCAGGCACCGCGGGTACCGGCCTACGCCGAGGCCAACCGCGCCGAACTGACGCGACTGGGACTGTGGGGTGTGCCCAGTTTCCAGCTCGGCGAGTTTGCCTGCTGGGGACAGGACCGCTTGTGGCTGGCCGAAGAATTACTGCGCCGTCAACGCCTGCGCTGAGGGCTTGCCAAAAACGCCGGCGCTGCTATTGTAGGCTCATGCATTTTCTCGCCTGCCAGCCGTTCACCACTATCCGCGCCCGCGGAGAGCGTTGGTTTTCTGTTGCCGCCTTTCTTTCCTTGGGCGATTAAGACCGCGTGACGTCTTAATCGCCCGACACTCCCAACAGCAATCACCATTGAATGTCATTGTCATCGCGCTGGCCGCGGGGTCACGGCGCGTCGCCGCGCGATGAATTGGGGAGAAAGGCCATGCAAGCCTGCGGAGAAAATTTTCGCATTATCAAAGAATCTGACTACGATCTGCTGGTGGCGCTGACCGCGCGCAACCGCTCCACCGCGGCCACGGCGCTGGAAGCCGCGCTCGCACTCGCCGATATCGTGCCCGATGTGGAGTTGCCCGCCTACGCGGTCACCATGCACAGCGAAGTGCGTTTCGTCGACACCGACTCCGACAACGAGACCACGCTGACGCTGGTGTTGCCCTGGCAGGCGGTGGTGGCGCAGATGAAAATCTCGGTGTTGTCGCCGCTGGGCAGCGCACTGATAGGGCGCTGTGTGGGCAGCACGGCCAGCTGGCCGCTGCTCAACGGCCGCCAGCGGCGACTGCGGGTCACGGCTGTCACCCAGACTGCACCGGCAGCTGGTGTCTGTCTGGCGCCATCGGCCTGAGGTTTTTGCTGTCCTGCGTATGCGCGCCGAGTTCATTGCGGTGCGCAATCCAGAAAACAAAAAAGGCGCGCGGCCCTTTGGTGGGAAGGAAGGTCACTGTCAGGTGACCGCGCGCCGAGGCTTGGTTCGTGGGGTCTGCAGCCAGCGTGGCTGGGCCGCATTGGGTTTGCGCAGATGTCACTGCGACAGCGCAACAGCTTAGGTGGGCTGCCGGCAGCTGGTGAGTGCAAAAGCGTTCAGATTGATGGGCAAAATTGTCCAGCCGGCGGTGCAGTCGGAAGGCAGCGTTGACCGGCGGACAAATTAGCCAAAGGATTTTAGCTGTTCGCGGAAGGCTTTCGGGGTCATGCCGGTCCAGCTCTTGAAGGAGCGAATAAAACTGCCGGGTTCAAGAAAGCCCAGCG
>JBFHRT010000138.1:0-6058 GCA_041591575.1 Spongiibacteraceae bacterium | reverse complement strand
TGCTGATACTTCAGTACCAGCAGATCGAAAGCTCGTTTGTCACCCCGTTGGACACGCCGGACCAGCTGCTTGTCGGCCTGTTCGGCATCACTCATGCAACAATCCCGCCCCCGCAATGGCGGGTTCAGAGAAGTAGACCATCGAGCCAGTCAGAAGTTCTGTCATGCCAATCCTTTTTCTATATATTCACCTAGCGGCTATTCACCTAGCGGCCAAGTCGCTCGTCCTGACCAATCTGGCCGTCGCCCGGAAAATGCTGGCGCAGGTACACGGGCCAGCTTGAATATTCCGGGCTCGCACTGACCTGCGTCCAGTGGCGGCACATCCCTGTGCCGCAGGAATAACCCGGCGATCACTATTGCCGGGTTATTCCTGGACCCGCGAAGCGAAAATTGGCCGCTCCCGCTTCTACCAGTATACTTTGTCGCCCTGTGAGGTCATGTTGACCGAATGTCCGGCATGATATAGACGCCCCCCACCCCGAGCAAGACGACATGAAAACAAGCCACAGTCACGACGTACTGGTGATCGGCAGCGGCGCCGCCGGCCTTACCCTGGCCCTGCAGCTGGCCGATACCGCCCGCGTTGCGTTGATCTGCAAGGGCACTCTCAACGCCGGCTCCACCTACCACGCCCAGGGCGGCATCGCGGCCGTACTGGACCAGCGCGACACCGTCGACGCCCATGTCTCTGATACCCTGGCCGCCGGCGCCGACCTCTGCCACGACGACGCCGTGCGCTTCACCGTGGAAAACAGTCGCGAGAGCATCGAGTGGTTAATCGACCAGGGGGTGCAATTCAGCCGCTACGAGGACAACGAGCGCTACCACCTGACCCAGGAAGGCGGCCACAGCCACCGGCGCATCATCCACGCCGCCGACGCCACCGGTCGCGCCGTCTCCGAGGCGCTGACCGCCCGGGCACAGCAGGCCGCCAATATCGACATTTTCGAGCACCACGTCGCCGTTGACCTGATTGTTCGCGACGGCCGCTGCCAGGGCGCCTACGTACTCAACAGAGACAGCGACCACGTCGCTTTGTTCCAGGCCAAATTTGTGGTGCTGGCCACCGGCGGTGCCAGCAAGGCCTACCTCTATACCAGCAACCCCGACGGCGCCAGCGGCGACGGCATCGCCATGGCCTGGCGCGCCGGCTGCCGGGTGGCCAATATGGAGTTCAACCAGTTCCACCCCACCTGCCTGTACCACCCCAAGGCCAAGTCCTTCCTGATCACCGAGGCCATCCGCGGCGAGGGTGGCATCCTGCTGCTGCCCAACGGCGAGCGCTTTATGCCCCGCTACGACGAACGCGCCGAGCTGGCACCGCGGGACATCGTGGCCCGCGCCATCGACCACGAGATGAAGCGCCTGGGCAGCGACTGTGTGTATCTGGATATCAGCCATAAGAGCGCCGATTTCCTGCTGGAACACTTCCCCACCGTCAAGGCCCGCTGTCTGGAGCTGGGCATCGACATCACCCGCGAGCCCATTCCGGTGGTGCCGGCCGCGCACTACACCTGCGGCGGCGTGATGGTGGACAATGCCGGGCGCACCGACGTCGAGCACCTCTACGCCATTGGCGAGACCTCTTTTACCGGCCTGCACGGCGCCAACCGCATGGCCAGCAACTCGCTGCTGGAATGCATCGTCTACGGGCGCTCGGCCGCGGCCTCCATCCGCGAAGCGCTGGCCAACTGCCCGGCGCCGACGGCGGTCGCCGACTGGGACGAATCCCAAGTCACCGACTCCGACGAAGACGTGGTGATCTCCCACAACTGGGACGAATTGCGGCGTTTCATGTGGGACTACGTCGGCATTGTGCGCACCGACAAGCGGCTGGCGCGGGCGCTGCGCCGGGCGGAACTGCTGCAGCAGGAAATCAACGAGTATTACAGCAACTACAAGGTGGGCAACGACCTGCTGGAACTGCGCAACCTGGCCATGGTCGCCGAGCTGATCATCCGCTCGGCCCAGGCGCGCAAGGAGAGCCGCGGCCTGCACTACACGCTGGACTATCCCGGCACTCTGGCCGAGGCGCTCGACACCGTACTGTTGCCGCCCAACTTCCGCGGTTTACGTCAGCAGTCCGCGTGAACGGGCCAATCGCTTCCACAGCAGGATAGCCAGCGGCACCGATACGTTCAGCCAGAAGGCGGTGAACATCAGGGTGAAAAAGGCGCTGTCGGGCAGGATCTTGTGCTGTACGTAGGCGATATCCATGATCACGAAGGCCAGCTCGGCGCGCCCCACCATGCCCAGCCCCACCAGTAGGCTCTGGGCCCAGTGATAGCGACC
The DNA here is from genome assembly GCA_041591575.1 of Spongiibacteraceae bacterium. Taxonomy (GTDB): domain Bacteria; phylum Pseudomonadota; class Gammaproteobacteria; order Pseudomonadales; family Spongiibacteraceae; genus JBFHRT01. The sequence goes on along the minus strand of JBFHRT010000138.1, from coordinate 3,764 downwards.
GATGAAATAAGCCGCCAAGCCCGCTGACAACAGCTGCACCACAAACACCCCCAGCAGCAATGTCAGCGTCTGCGGCATCACCGACACCAGTGTCGGCCAGTCAAACTGGATGCGCGCCCCCAACTCGACGAAAAACACCGGCCCGATCCAGGAAAAGGCCACGCTGTCGACAATACGCCGGGTGTCCCGGTAACTGCTGCCCTGGCGCTTGCCGGCCCAGTGAAAGTACTCTTCCTTGACCACCAGCCCCGCCAGGTAGGCACCCACCGCCGGATGCAGCCCAAGGAAGTGCGCCAGCAAGCCAATACCCAGCGCAAACAGCAGTACCGTGAGGGTGGCGTGGGCGCCGTTTTCGAATGACAGCAGGTGCCCCAAGCCGAAGCGATTGAGCAACGGCAGTTCTGCCGCCCAGCCCCGCAGTGGATGAGGCAGCACCACCAGGCTGACCAGCGCAACGATGGCAAAAAACAGCAGTGCCTTACCCAGAATCATGGCCATGGCCACGGGTTCCAGCGAGCCCTCGCCGGTAGCCAGCGGAATCAGCACCGCCAGCGCCGCCAGCGAGGTAAAGCTGTCTACCACCGCCGCGGTCATGATGCCCTGCGCTGCCGGCTGGTTCAGCAGCCCCTCGCCCTTAAGCGCCACCAGACTCAGCGACACCGCCGTCGCCGTCATGGTCAGACCGCACATGATGGCCACCGGCACCGACTGCCAGAAATAAAAACTGATGGCATAGGCCGCGAGAAAGGGCCCCAACGCACCAAACAGCGCGATGCTCCAGGCCTTGCGCAGGCTGCCGAGGAAATTACCGGCACTCTCGCCAAAACCCAGTGCAAACATGATTAGAATAATGCCCAGCTCAGAAAAACCGCGGATAAAGGGGTCTTCTTCGGCGGGCAGCACCCCGAGGTTAGCCAGTAACGAGCCCAGCGCCAGAAAATACAATACCGGGGTCAGCTGAGTCCGATTCGCCGCCACTATCGCGACGTAAACGCAGCTCCAGATGATTGCCAGATGAACCAGAGAATCCATACCGTGCTCCACTGCTTTTGCGACCAGACTGCCATCGCAGAGAAAGCCGCACAAGTTACGTCACGGGAAGGAAAACATCGACAGAACCGTTAGAGTGTGGTCTGCAGCGCCAGCTGGCGCAATCGTCTGAGTTCATCAGCACTGAGCTGGTCGGGCAAGACCAGCACCGGGTAGTAGCGGTGACCCACCCGCATATCCAGCGCCACCAGCCACGGCCAGACGGTCATGCTGCGGCACTGCGCCGCCAGCTCCGCGCTCGCGGTGCGCAGCCGCCAACTCCCCTCACGCCAGCCGAGGCCCTGCACCGCGTGAGCCCCGCGCAGCCAGGCACGCCGCTTCAGCTGGGCAGTGACCAGCGCCCACAGCAGGGCCAGCGCCAGCACGCGCAGGCCAAGGGAGACCGGCAATAGCCACAGGGCCACCGAACTCAGCAGGCCGAGAGAAAGCAGATAGATGAGGAGCAGCCGGGACGGCTGCAGCCGCAAATCAAGCGCGGCTGGTGAACGCGAGGATATCGTCGACAATGCTGGCCAGCTCCGGGTCTTCAGGGCGTCCACGGCCCAGGAACCACTGAAACAGCTCGGTGTCCTCGCTCTCCAGCAGCTGGATATAGCGCTGCTGGTCTTCGTCCGACAGTGTCCGGAAGCGCTGCTCCACGTAGGGCACCATGATCAGGTCCAGCTCCAGCATACCGCGTCGGCTGGCCCAGTAAATTCGCTTGAACTCGCTCTCTGAAACCATTATTTTCCACTGCTGCGTCAGGGGGGACGGCTGCCGCCCCCGCTAAAACCGTGCATTATAGCGGCATTCACCGCCGCAGGGCATGCCGCATCGGCAAGCCACAGCCGCACACCAGCTTATCAAGGAAGCCATGAACGCATTTTGGGATCACCTCAAACAACAGCACAACGCCCAGATTGACGGCCAGCACTGCACGCTGCCGGCAAACACAGCGCTCACAAGCCTGCTGAACGACAGTGTCATCTGCCCCATCTACCAGTACGGCTTTCTCAGTGTCGACGGCCCGGACGCCAACAAATTCCTGCAGGGACAGACCACCTGTGACTTCCGCGAGGTGACGGCGGAACAGTCTCGTCCCGGCGCCTTCTGCACCCCCAAGGGACGCATGGTGACCAATTTCCACGCCGGGGTGATGGGCGATCACCACCACCTGCTGCGCATGCGCCGCGAGATGGTGGGCGCCACCGCCGAGGTGATGGGCAAGTACATCGTATTTTCCAAGGCCGAGCTGCGCGACGACAGCGAGGCCCTGGTGGCACTGGGCCTGTATGGCCCCGAGGCCCAGGCCCTGCTCAGCGCTCACTTCGGCAGCTGTCCGCAGCAGGCACTGCAATCCCAGGCGGTAGACAACGGCCTGCTGCTACAGCTGGATGAGGCCGGCCAGCGCTTCGAGGCCTGGCTCGCCCCCGAAGCCGCGCTGGCGCTGTGGTCCGCCGCCCAGGGCCAGCTGCAGGTGGCCGGCTCGGCGTTCTGGGAGCTGGCCAATATCCGCGCCGGTGCCGGCGAAGTCTGCCTCGCCACCCGCGAGGAATTCATCCCGCAGCTGCTCAACCTGCACCTGACCGGCGCGGTGAGTTTCAAAAAAGGTTGCTACACCGGCCAGGAAGTGGTGGCGCGCATGCACTACCGCGGCAAGCTTAAGCGCCATATGTACCGCGCCAGCCTGGCGGCGCCAGCACCGGCGCCGGGCACTCCACTGTTCGTCGCCGACAACAGTCAGAGCATCGGCGATGTGGTGATGGCCGTAGAGATCGGCGACAACCACAGCGAGCTGCTGGCGGTGCTGACCAGCGAGGCCGTTGCCACCGGCGGTATCCAGCTGGAAGGCGGCAGCGCAGCGTTGGATATCGGCGAGCTGCCCTACGCCATTCCCGACGACGAAGCCTGATGGCCGCTAGTTTGTAGGTGCGGCTTTAGCCGCACAAGTACGTGGTGGTTACTGCGATGGCAAATGGCGGCTAAAGCCGCAAAGACAGTGTCCTCGTAGGGTGCGCCGTGCGCACCACTAGCACCCCCGCCACGTCCAAACGCAATTGCCGCGGTGCGCGCGGCGCACCCTACCTGATGGCCAGCCCCCAGCCTCAAGACAGCGGCGGTAATTGCCAGTCGATGGCCGGCAAACCGCGGGATTGCAGGTAGGCGTTAGCCTGGGAAAAATGCCGGCAACCGAGAAAGCCGCGGTGAGCCGACAGCGGCGAGGGATGCGGCGCCTGCAGCACGCAGTGGCGGGAGCGGTCGATGCGGTTCCCCTTGCGCTGGGCGTAGCCGCCCCACAGCAGAAACACCAGGCCCTCGCGCTCGCGGTTGAGGTGGTCGATCACGCTGTCGGTAAAGGTTTCCCAGCCTTTGCCCTGGTGTGCACCGGCCTTGCCCTGCTCTACCGTCAACACGCTGTTGAGCAGCAACACCCCCTGCTCCGCCCAATGGTTCAGGCAGCCGTGTGGGCTGGGCGGAATACCCAGATCGGCCTGCAATTCCTTGAAGATATTGACCAGCGACGGCGGTGACGGCACCCCCGGCTGCACCGAAAAACACAGGCCGTGAGCCTGGCCGGGGCCGTGGTAAGGGTCCTGACCGAGTATGACCACCCGCACCTGCTCGAAGGGAGTGGTATCCAGCGCACTGAACCACTTATCCGCAGGCGGGTAGATCTCCTCGCCCTGCTGCTTCCGCTCACGCAGAAACTGACGCAACTCACGCATATAGGGCTG
>JBFHRT010000137.1:0-6086 GCA_041591575.1 Spongiibacteraceae bacterium | reverse complement strand
CGTGCCCTTTTTCCACTGGATCTGGTGCTGCACGTCCACCATCTCGATCAAGCCCGGATCTTCGCCCTCAGGAATATCGGCGGGGTTGTCGTACAGCGGCAGCCAGTCGGCGCTGACCTGGGTGGGCTTGCCGTCGCGGTCTTCGAAGCTGCCCATTTGGGTGCAGCTGTCGCCCCAGTTGATGGGGCTCCACACCCAGTACACGCCGGGGTCGTCGTTCATTAATCCCGGCGCGCCACCCTGAGGCTCGCCGCAGGGGCGCACGCCCCAGGACTTGTCGCGGGTGCCGTAGGCGCGCTTGACCTCAAAGCGCTGGCCGTCCACCGCGAAGTAGCCCTCCCAGTAGCCCATCTGGGTAAAGCGGGTGTTGTGCATGATCAGGTGGCCATCGTCGTACATGACGTTGTCCGGCTCGCGGTGCGGCACGCTGGCAGCGGTGAACAGCAGGTCGCACTCAATGTTGTGCTCGTTGGCGGCCAGGCTGACACGAATCTGGCGCATCGGCTCGACCACGGTCACCGCCAGCGGCCCCACGGTGGTGTCGCGGCGATCCTTGGGCGCGCGCCGCGAGCCGTGGAAAGCGTACTGCTTGTTGCCGATGGTGACGCTGAAGTGACCGTCCATGACACGGCGGTTGGGGTAGAGGCCAAAGCCGATCTCGAACAGGTAGCCGCCGTCGGCATCGAAGCCGTTGAACCAGTAGCGGTCGTAAAAGTTGCGGTCGCTCTGAGAGGGCTCGGCCACCGGCTTGGCGGTCTGGTGGATGCAATAGTCGTCGAAACTGGTGATCATGGGCGGGCTCACTCCAATGGCTTGGCAATGACGGGGTTATGGTGCAGAATGTGACTATACGATCGGACAGCAAAGCTTGCAAGCCCCTTGCGCCTGCAGTTGTCAATGCACGACAAATTATGTCCAAACGGTAATAGTAGCGACAAAGTCCGGGTCTTTTCCGTTATAGTATCGGACGCTACGAACCCACGCCCCAATAAAGCAAATAATACTGGGTACGATTTATGACGCTGACAGCCCCCTCCCGGAGACCGCGCCTGAGCGCCGCTCTCGCCCTGTTGATTCTGCTAACACCGCACAGCTTCGCCGCAGTGAAGGGCTTTCAAGAGCAGTACCATGCCGATGTCGGCGGCACCGTGTGGTCACTACAGCTGTCGCGCAATATGACCATGATCTCGGGGGTGATGGGCAACCTGTCGATGGGCGACCTCAATAGCCGCCTGGTCATGATCGGCACCGTGCGCGACGGCGTATTCAGCGGCGGCTACAAACCCTATTACGGGGTATCCAACGGCGAGCAACCCTTCAGCCTTACCCGCGTCAGTGACAGCGAGGCGCTGTTGAAACTGGAAGGCTTCAGTGGCTTCCCCGCCGATGGCCTCACCTTCCGCTCCGATGCTCGCGTCGCAACCATCGACAACGAGATGCTGGGCGTGTGGGGGGCGGATATCGACTACGGTGTCAATGCCAGTCAGCCCCACATGGCCGAGCAGATGGCAGTGCACTACCGTTCTGACGGCAGCCTGTGCGAGCAGGTGTTCGAGCTGGACACGCGCAAGGATGAAAGCGCCAGCGACCCCTGCGACCGCGGCGAAGTACGCTACTGGAAGGTGGAGCAGAACAAGGTCTTTATCGCCGACTCCCCCAACGGCCGCTGGGAAGAGGCCTACTCCTACCGCTTTATGGGAGGCCACCTGTTTATCAGCTACCGCGGCGCCGGTGACGAAAAAGTACAAGTGGGCAGCGGATTTGCCTCCAAGCTGTCCGAGTCCAGCCACAAAGTGCTCAAGCGCCTCAACACCCAGACCGCCGGCTACTGAGCCGGCGGCAGCCGCCCGGCCCACCACCCCTCTCCCGTTAGACCTACAGCCCCTGCCGGGTTAATATTCCGTAACTGTTACGCCTAATTGCCCACGGTTTACACTGAACCGCTTACGCCCGCCAATCTGACTCGCCAGGTGACAGCCGTGATACACGTATTGCTAGACGAACTCAGCCCGCAGATTGCCTTGGTTACGCTCAACCGCCCCGACGCCTACAACGCCCTGCACCACGAACTGGTGCTGGAGCTGCGCGATCTGTTCCGGCAGCTGTCAGCCAGCCGCCAGTACCGCGCAATCGTATTCACCGGCGCCGGCAAGGCCTTCTGCGCCGGCGCCGACCTCAAAACCCTCAGCCAGCCCGGCGATATTCCCGGCACCGAGGGCATGGGCCAGCTGGGCTTCGTCTATAAGTTTCAGGAGGCGCTGGCCGAGCTGATGCTGGCAATTCGGGAATGCGACAAGCCGGTGATCGCCGCGGTCAACGGTGTCGCCGTGGGCGGCGGTCTGGCACTGAGCCTGGCCAGCGACCTGCGCCTGGCCTCGGAGCGGGCCCGCTTCGGCTCGGTGTTTATCAAGACCGGGCTGTCTTCCTGCGATGTCGGCACCAGTTACCTGCTGCCGCGCATCGTCGGCCCCCACCGCGCCGCCGAGTTGATGATGACCGGCCGTATTATCGACGCCAACGAGGCGCTCAACTGTCAGCTCGCGCTGGAGGTACTGCCCCCCGAGCAGCTGCTGCCGCGGGCACAGGAGCTGGCAGAGCAGATCTGCGCCAACAGCGAATACGGTGTGTGGATGACCAAGAAAGGCCTGTGGGCCAACCTCGACGCCCCCAGCCTGCGCCACGCCATGGAGCTGGAAAACCGCACCCAGGTACTGGGCAGCTTCAGCGGCTGCATGGAAGAAAGCATGCAGGCCTTTGTCGAGGGTCGCGAGCCGCAGTGGAAGCCGCTGTGAGACGGGCTCAAAATGATTAGCGCCCTACGCAAACCCACCGGCTACGCGCTGCTGGCCCTCTCCTGCATAGCCTGGGCGGCACTGCCGGTCATTCCCTTTCTGCCACTGGAAACGGATCAGAAGCTGGCCTGGTCCGGCGCCGTGTTCCTGTTTGCCGAAATCACCTGGTGGCTGGCGATGCCGCTGCTGGGGCCGGAACTGATGACCTGGTGCCGGCAGTTGTGGGCGCGGCTCAGAAGCCAAAAGCCCTCCCGAGACAAGCTCTAACCCCCTGTAGGTGCGGATTTATCCGCACACCTACCAACGCCGAGTATTCATTGTGCGGATAGATCCGCAGCTACAAGACAAGCAACAGCCCTCGCCCCCTTGCCCACCGCCTCAAATCTGTCGACAATCTGCCGCGCTTGAAACCACACCCAGAGGAGCCCCATGGACAACCCGGTTTCCATCAGCGCCGCCGACAACCTGTTTCAGCGGCTGCACCGCAGTAAGAGCTTTGAGCTGTTTGTTATCGGCATCATCGTGTTTTCCGCCGTCTTGATCGGCGCCAAAACCTACGACATACCGCCGCAGCTGGAGACCCTGCTAAGTGTGCTGGACGTGTCCATCACCCTGTTCTTTCTGGCGGAAATCAGCGTGCGCTTCCTCGCCCAGGAGCGCAAGCGCGACTTCTTCAAAAGCGGCTGGAATGTGTTCGACACCCTGATTGTGGCGGTGAGTCTGGTGCCGGTGGACAACTCCGAGATGGCGGTGGTCGGCCGCCTGATCCGGGTGTTCCGGGTACTGCGCATGGTCAGCATCATTCCCGAACTGCGGCTGCTGCTGAACTCGCTGCTCAGCGCGCTGCCGCGCCTGGGCTACCTGATGCTGCTGATGTTTATCATTTTCTACATTTTTGCCGCCGTCGGCAGCACCCTGTTCGCGCCCATCAACCCCACGCTGTGGGGCGATATCAGCGTATCGCTGCTGACCCTGTTCCGAATCATGACCTTCGAAGACTGGACCGACGTGATGTACGAAACCATGGCGGTCTACGGCTGGAGCTGGGCCTACTACATCACCTTTATCTTTCTCACCGCTTTTGCCTTTCTCAATATGGTGATCGGCGTTATCGTGGGCGTCATTGACGAGGAGAGCGCCAAGGCGCGGGCCGAGGACGGCGGCGTGACACTGGAGGATATTGCCGCCAGATTGGAGCGCATCGAGGCCCAACTGCACAGGGAATAACTGCATGAACAGCGTAAGACCGTTTCGCGTCCAGGTCAGCGACGAGGCCATTGCCGACCTCAAGCAGCGTCTGGACAATGCCCGCTGGCCCGATCAGGTCAACGACGGCGACTGGTCTTACGGCACCGAGCTCAACTACCTGCAGGAACTGGTCGCCTACTGGCGCCAGGATTTCGACTGGCGCGCGCAGGAGGCCCGCCTCAATCGCTTCGACCAGTTCCTGCTGACCGTAGATGGCCTCGACCTGCACTTCATTCACCAGCGCTCGCCCCACGCCGATGCCACACCGCTGATCATCACTCACGGCTGGCCCGGCTGCATCGCCGAGTTTGTGGCGTTGATCCCGCGCCTGACCGAACCGGACAAGTTCGGCGGCCGCGCCGAGGACGCCTGCCATGTGGTCTGCCCCTCGCTGCCGGGCTTTGCCTGGTCGCAGGCCGCCACCGAACCGGGCATGGGCACCCGCGCGATCGCGGAACGGCAGGTGAAGCTGATGGCGGCGCTGGGCTATCAGCACTACGTTGCCCAGGGCGGTGACTGGGGCGCGATGGTGAGCCGGCATATGGCGGATCTGGACCCCGAGCACTGCAGCGCGCTGCACCTGAATATGGTGCTGGCCTTGCCGCCCGAGGGTGTCGACGACCCGATGGCAGCGGCCAGCGACGACGAAAAGGCCCGCTTCGCCAACAGTCAGCGTTTTCTGAAAGAAGGTATGGGCTATTACAAGATTCAGGCCACCCGACCGCAGACCTTGGGCTACGCCCTGCAGGATTCACCGCTGGGGCTGTGTGCCTGGCTGACCGAGAAATACCGCGCCTGGACCGACTGCGACGGCGAGATTCGCAACGCGCTGAGCTGGGACCAGCTGCTTACCATCGTGTCGCTGTACTGGTACAGCAACAGCATCACCTCGTCACTGCGCATCTACTGCGAGGAGAGTCGCCACGGCCAGCCGCTGAAACATATTGCCACGCCCACCGGCGCGGTCATCTATCCGCGGGAACTAGTGCAGCCACCGCGCAGCTGGATAGCCGCCAGCTACAATCTCCAGCACTACCGCCGGCAACCGCGCGGCGGTCACTTCGCCGCGCTGGAGCAGCCGGCGCTGTTCGCCGAGGACCTGTGGCAGTTTCTGCGCGCGCTCAGGGGCTGAGCGCCGCCAGCAGCTCGGCGCCGGACCAGTCGCGACGGCCGCCGGTTTCGGCGGCGCGAATCAGCTCAATCACCCGGCGGTTGGCCGGCGCCTCCCGCCCCAGGCCCTGTGCCAGCTGCAGCACCTCACCGTTGATGCTGTCGATCTCGGTTGCGCGCCCCGCCTCCAGGTCTTCCCACATAGAGGAACGCGCCAGCGGGTCGATGGCCAGCAGCTTCTGCGCCAGCCGCGCAAACAGCCAGTCGGGCACCCGCAACAGGGTCGGCAGCCAACGCATGGGCAGCGGCAGAATACTGGCCGGCCGAATGCCCGCCGCCGTCAACAGCGACAGCCCCTCGTCGATCATCAGCGCCAGGCAACGGCGGTAGTCGCGCCGGGACAACTCCTCTTTCAGAGGCAAGCCCGACAGCGCATTGAGCGGGTTATTGAGATTCATCAGCAGCTTGGCCCACTGCACCTCACGCATATCGGCGCGCAACTCCAGCGGCAAATCCGCGCGCTGAAAAGCCGGTTGCAACGCCTGCAACAGGGGGTGAGGCTCGGCCATCAGCTCGCCCTCGGAACCGGCGTGAAAACAGCCCTGGCCGCGGTTGAGCACATTGAAGGAAATCATCCCCGCCAGCACCGGGTTGTCGGGCAGCGCAGCGCGCAGCTGCTCGGCATTGCGCAGGCCGTTCTGCAGGCTCAGTACCACCGTGTGCGGGCCGATCACCCGCGCCAGCTGCGCGCCGGCCTCGGCGGTGGCCGCCGACTTGACGGTGACAATCACCAGCTCGGCGCCGGCGGCCTGCTGTGGGTCGCAGTGATAGTGCAAGGCCTCCCGGTCCAGGTGAATATCGGCGCCGCGCCAGTCGCTGAGACGTAAACCGTGCTCGCGCAGCTGCTCGGCGATACGCGGCCGGCCGATAAAACTG